>QKJV01000070.1 GCA_003249165.1 Desulfobulbaceae bacterium
GTATCGACTGGAATGTAACGGCTCGGACCGGTCATCCTTATGTAAAACAATATATTGAGGAACGTGAACTCACTATTTTTTTTCTTGTCGATCTTTCTGCATCCGGCTCTTTCGGCAGCGGACAGAGATCAAAAAATGAGGTTGCGGCTGAACTCTGTGCGTTACTTGCCTTTTCTGCCATAAAAAATAATGACAAGGTAGGCCTTATTGCCTTCACTGATACCGTAGAAATGTTCATCCCGCCCAAAAAGGGAACGACCCATGTTCTCCGGCTTATCCGGGAAATTCTTGGTTTTTCTCCAGAGCGGGCCGGAACCGATATAGCCTCCTGCCTTCATTTCTTTGGCAGAATCAGCCATAAAAGAGCCGTAGCTTTTCTCATATCGGACTTTATTGATCAAAATTTTACCCTGCCAATGCGGCTTGTTGCCCGCCGCCATGACCTTATTGCTATTTCCATCATTGACCCACGGGAAAAGGAACTGCCTTCGGTTGGCCTGATTGATCTTGAAGATGCAGAAACAGGTGAGCGAATCACCGTCGACTGCAGCAGCCCTGAAGTACGCCGATCTTTTGCCGCCGCTGCCGCCTCCAGATTTGATGGTTTGCAATCGCAATTTGCCAACATGGGAGTTGATCACATCCCCGTTCATACTGATCAGGATTATATACTTGATCTCGTTCGTTTTTTTAGAATGCGTGAACGGCGCCGCCGCTGATTTATCATGTTTACCAAAAAATTTTCTGGATACATTGCGGTTATCGTTCTTGTTTGTCTGTTGTCCGCCGGCTGTCGGAATAAAGACCAGCTAAGCATCGAGTCCCCGCCAGCACCGGTTGTTTCCGAGGAAATGCACAGTGGGAAATTGTCTGTCCTGTATACTCTTTCCGCCACGGAAATTTCCATTGCTGAAAAGTTACTGGTCACTTTAGAAGTCACCGTACCGGAGGATTATGACGTCAATTTCCCGCAATTTAGCGGAAAACTTGGCGATTTCAACCTTTCCAGTACAGCATCAACGCCCAAAGAACTGATTGGCGACAGGATCAGACAGAAACGTATCTGCATTCTCACGCCCTATCTGCCGGGCCAATACACCATCCCGGCAATGACAATCAGTGCCGGGGAAAGGAGACCTCCCGGCCTAGAAAAGGCCGAGGTGATTATTCCACCCCATATAATTACGATTACCTCTTTTCTTGGCAGCAACGAAAAAAATCCGCAAATAGCCGACATTTTTGCCCCGCTTCCCGCCCCGGCACCAACCTTTTATTACCTTATTGGCGGAGGGGCAGGTCTGCTACTCATTGCCCTGCTCATTTATCTTTACGTCCGGCGGAAGAGCTATCACCCTCTTCCTCCTTCCGTATCTCCGGAAGTTGGCGCTCTGCATGAAATCGATCAGCTGCGGCAAAGGCAAACTGATGATGACTTTGCCGCTTTTTACAGTAATCTCAGCCTGATTCTGCGCCGTTATATCGAAACTCGTTTCGGCCTGAACGCCCCGGAGCAGACCACAGAGGAATTCCTTGCCGCTCTACGCCGGTCACCATTGTTCAGCGAAGAACAGAAGGACCTTCTGAAGCATTTCCTCTGTCATTGCGATCTGATAAAATTTGCCCGAATCATACCCTCCAGGCAGGAGATTGACATCTCTATCGAACAATGCCGGAATTTCATCAAGATGAGCAGCGAAAAAATTCCGGAAGACAACAATCAGAAGGTCGCTTTATGAGATTTGCCACTCCATGGGCCTTTCTTGCCCTGCTGCTCATCCCATTGCTGCTTTATGTTCAGCTCGGCCGAAAAAAAAATCAGGCCATTAAATTCTCCGCCATAAGTCTTTTTCGTGGGCCAGTGATCTCCTGGCGTCAAAGACTTTCCCGCCTGCCACTTTTTTTGCGGGTGCTTGCCCTGATACTCCTGGTTACGGCACTGGCCCGCCCACAACAGGGCATTGAAAAAAAATATGATATCAGCCAGGGAATTGCCATCGAAATGGTTATCGACCGCTCAAGCAGCATGGGCCAGGAAATGCTTTTTAACAATGCAGCAACTACCCGCCTCGATGCCGTCAAAAAAGTCTTCAAAGAATTCGTCAAGGGAAACAACAGAGAGCTTACCGGCCGGCCGAGCGATCTCATCGGGCTCGTGAGTTTTGCCCGTTATCCGGAAACAGTGTGTCCGCTTACGCTGGCCCACGAAGCACTCAATGGTTTTATGGACAACATTGCTCTTGTTGACAACCGGTCTGAGGACGGGACGAGCATCGGCGATGGAATTGCCCTTGCCGCAGCCAGATTGCAAAAAGCTGAAGAGGTTATGTCAAAGGAATATAAAAGCGATTCAAGTGGCCATTATGAGATCAAAAGCAAAATAATCATCCTGCTTACCGATGGTGCCCATAACGCCGGCGACCTCACACCTGTCCAAGCAGCAAAGCTCGCCGCCGGTTGGGGAATAAAAATCTACACAATAGGTATCGGCGAGGATATCGATCTGAGCGGTATTCAGGGATTTTTTGCCAGAATGAACCGGATGGCGCAAGGTGTTGACAAAAAAACGCTGCAGGAAGTTGCTGATATAACCGGTGGCACATTCCGTATGGCAGACGACGCTGATAGTCTGCGGACCATTTACGCGGAGATTGACCGACTGGAAAAAAGCAAAATTGAGAGTGTCCGCCATATTGACTATGCGGAGCATTTCCCTTTTTTTGCCATTCCGGCCCTCATTCTGTTGATTGCAGAAACTGTCCTGCGGGCAACGCTGCTTCGGAAAATACCATGAATTCCATTCATTTTTCCAACATACACATGTTTCTGCTGCTCTGGTTGTTGCCGCTGGTTATCATCCTCTTTCTCTATGCCGCTGTCCGGCGCAGAAAGGCACTGGGTTCCTTTATCAGTCCGGTTTCAAACCCCAAAACCAATAATATGGTTTCTTTTCCTGGGCGAGGTATTCGCTTTCTGTCTTTCTGTCTGGCATTAACCTGTATAATCATTGCCCTTACCCGACCAGCATGGAATATGCGGGAAACCACGGTAAAACGTGCCGGTAGAGACATTGTCTTCATGATTGATGTTTCAAAAAGCATGTTGGCCACCGATCTGATGCCTAATCGACTGGAACGGGCGAAGCTTGCTATCCGTGACTGTGTTGAAAAACTGCAGGGTGACCGCATTGCCCTGGTCGCTTTTGCCGGTAATGCCGCGGTTAAATGTCCTCTCACCCAGGATTACGGTTTTTTTCTGATGATGCTTGATTCCATCAATACAGACAGCATAGCGATGGGAGGCACCCTGATCGGCGACGCCCTGCGCACCACACTGAACGGGGTTTTTGACAATCAGGAAAAACAGTATAAAGACATTATCCTGATAACCGATGGGGAGGACCACGAAAGCTTTCCCTTGCAGGCTGCCCGCAAGATAGGTGATGCCGGCATAAGGCTGCTGGTCATCGGCCTTGGTGATGAAAAGGAAGGGCATCGCATCCCGATCGTCACGACAGACGGAAAGACAAGCTTTCTTAAATATGAAGGTCAAGAAGTGTGGAGTAAACTGGATGGCAAGACCTTACGTGCAATGGCCGAAGCGACTCCAGGTGGACGCTATCTGCCGGTGGCAACAGGAACTGTGGATTTAGGCGAAGTTTATCTGGACCTTGTTGCAGGCGCCGACCAAAAAGAGTTCGAAGCAAAAACCATTAAACGCTATGAGGAAAAATTCCAGATTTTCCTGGCTGGAGCCATTCTTCTCCTTTGCTTTGAAGGGCTGAGCGGTCGCGTACTGCTTACCTGCTTCATAACACTACTCCCTCTCCTCCATCCTGCTCCTTGTCCGGCATCAGTCCACTCAGACATCAATGCAGGGAATAAGGCTTACACCGCCGGGGAATTCGCTGAGGCACAGAACTTTTACGAAAAGGCTCTTGCAGACCAGGCAGACCAGCCACTTGCCACATTCAATAAAGGCGACAGTCTCTTTCGTCAGAAGAAATTCTCTGAGGCAGCGGCAGCCTTCGCAGCTGTACTTAACCATGCAAAAAATCCGGATTTGCAGACAAAAAGCTGGTTCAACCGTGGCAATGCCCATTTCATGAACGCGGAACAGAAGAAAAATCTGCAGGAAAAGCTCGAGGAGCTGCACAAAAGCGAAGATTCCTATCAGAAGGCATTAGAGATAGAACCGCAACTTTCGGGTGCTGGCCGGAATCTTGAAATCTGCCGGCGAAAGATCAGAGAAGTTACGCAAGAGCTGGACAAACAACAAAAACAACAGCAGCAAAAACAATCGGATGATCAGCAGCAGAAAACAGACCCCAAAAATGACAGGCAGGGGAAATCCCCAAACCCTGAGAAGAACCAAGGGAAAAACCAATCGCAAAACAAGAATAAACAACAATCCGGAGACGAGAGCACAAAACAGCAGCAGAGTCACGACAATAAACAATCCTCGCAGAAACAGGAGCAGAACAAACAGACTGGGCAAGCCAACCGGTCTGCTCAGTCTCTCTCCGATAAGACAAGTACGGACAATCATACCCAACCATTGCCAGTAGACAAGACCGATCAAAAGAATACTCAGGTCGATCAAACGGTCGAAGCCATCTTAAACGCAGAAAAGAAAATGCAGGAGATGCGTCTGCAGCGGATGCGATTAACGCCTGACGCAGTGGAAAAGGACTGGTAGTCCTGTCCTCCCGCAACGTGGTAAGAATAATGACAAAAAATTGTACCGATAAATATAAAACAATCTTTTTTCTTTCATGCTTTCTCCTCAGCCTGCAGCTGATTGTTGCAGCAACGCTGCGTGCTGAAGAGATCTCGGCGGAAACCGTCTTGGACCGGATGGAAGCTGTCGTCGGCGAACCTCTTTCCATGCAGGTTCGGGTCGACGGAGCTGATACTGCTGACCCGCCCGACCTTAAAGGGCTAGACGACTTCACTATTCAGGAGCGGGGTGGTCAAGGAAATAGCAGCACATCGGTGACGAATATCAACGGCAATTGGCAACGCATCACGAGGCATACGTATTCCTTCAACTACACCATTACGCCAAAACATGCCGGGGAGCTGACCATCCCCCCTTTTTCCGTTACTGTAGACGGCAAAACTTACCGCACAGCTCCGGTGACAATAACAGTCAGCCAGCCGCAGGAAACGGATGATCTGAAGCTTCGAATTTTTCTTTCCGCCTCAAAATGTTACGTTGGTGAACCGATAACCATGATTGTCACCTGGTTTATTGGTAAAGATGTCAATGGGTTTGAATTCCATCTCCCAGTTATTACGGACCCTCGTTTCACGCTTATCCCACTGGCTCCCGATCATAATACTCCCGCGCAGGAAGAACTAAAAATTCCTGTCGGTACAGATACGATAACCGCGGTTAAAGGCAGAGGAGAATTGGCAGGCAGGAATTTTCTCACAGTCACCTTTCAATATCAATTACTGGCCAAAGAAGCTGGGAATTTTTCCCTGCCAGAGGCAACTGTTGTCTGCCAGACCGTTTCCGGCTTTCGTCGTGCGCCGCGTAATTCCCCATTTCATGGGTTCAGTGCTTTTGACGATTTTTTTGGCGACAGCGGCCAGCCTGTTTACCGAACGATGGTGGTTCCTTCCAATACCCCGGAACTGGCAGTCCTGCCATTACCAGAACAAGGCCGGCCTGCTGATTTTTCCGGACTGGTAGGGAATTACACCATCAGGGCCGAGGCAAACCCGCTTGAAGTAAATATCGGCGATCCTCTCACATTAACCGTAACTGTGAGCGGCCCCTGTGCCAGCCAGGCAAAATTTCCTGATCTCACCCACTTTTTCCCGGCATCATCATTTAAAATTCCTGAAGAAATTGCATCAGGCGATATGGCAGGTAATAATAAAGTCTTTACCCAGACTATCAGGGTTAAAGATACCTCTGTTACCACTCTTCCAGCTGTTGAGCTCAATTACTTTGACCCAATCAAAAAAAATTACCAGATTGCCAGTAGCGATCCTCTTCCCATAACAGTTCATGAGGC
>QKJV01000322.1 GCA_003249165.1 Desulfobulbaceae bacterium
TTGACAAAAACATGTTGCCCATTGGACCATTCCCACAGGTTCTGCAATAAACGGACATGTATGGTAATGGGAAGTCTAAGTTCCCTTAAAGAATTCCATGAGGCATTTCATGCTCTTTCCGATGACCGTTGATGAACATGGTAAGTTGCCGGAGATCACGTAATATGTCATTACGGATAATGAAAATAGATCCGTCGTTGCCCTTGACCTTAAATTAACGATGATCAGCAGGAGGTAGCCATCTAATCGATGATCTCAATAATTTCAACCTCTCTGTTCCCAAGGTTAAAGCGGTGCGTTGTCTCTCCTCCCCGATATTCGCAGATATATTCTAATATTCATTCATATTTTCCCTCTACATCTTCTTCGTAAACATTGACCCTTTCCTTACTAATTCTTATCTTGTCTCCTAATTCTTTAATACCTTAAACTTGTCATTTTGTGCTCATCAAGGAGGAAAAACCCATGAATGAGATGAAACTTAATAAATATAATGGCTATAAGGAGTTTTCGGGACCGGTTGTGCTGGTGATAATGGATGGTGTCGGTATTGGTCCGGAAAACGAAAGTAACGGTGTATATATGTCCTATACGCCGCAACTAGACGAACTGGCTTGCGAACCCTTGTACACATGCCTGAAAGCGCATGGAAGAGCGGTTGGGATGCCCTCTGATGATGATATGGGGAATTCGGAGGTCGGCCATAATGCTCTTGGAGCGGGGCGTGTGTTTTCGCAGGGGGCGAAATTGGTGAGTGAGGCAATAAAATCAGGAGATATCTTTCAAGGTAAGGCCTGGAAAGATATCTTGAGTCGAACTGTGGCCGATAAAGGGACCCTGCATCTTATCGGTCTGGTTTCCGACGGAAACGTCCACAGTCATATTGACCATCTCTATGCTCTGCTTGATCGAGCAGCTGCAGAAAATATTAAGCGTGTTAGAGTCCACGGCCTTCTTGATGGCAGAGATGTCGGTGAAAAAAGTGCTTTAACCTATTTCGAGCCCTTGGAAAAAAGACTGGCCGAACTTTCTCAAGATGGTTTTGATTACCGCCTGGCTTCCGGCGGAGGACGCATGGTCACAACCATGGACAGGTATATGGCAGATTGGAGCATTGTTGAACGGGGATGGAAAGCTCACGTTCTCGGTCAAGGACGCCCCTTTCCCTCGGCAACTGAAGCTATTCGTACATATTACGAGGAAAATCCCGATATCACAGATCAATACATGGACAGCTTTGTGGTAATTAAAAACGATAAGCCGGTTGGAACTATTGAAGATGGCGATGCGGTCGTTTTTTTCAATTTCAGAGGTGACCGGGCCATCGAGATATCCAAAGCTTTTGATGAAAAGGATTTTTCGGCATTTGACCGCGTCAGGGTTCCGAATGTCTTTTATGCGGGCATGATGCAATACGACGGTGATGCTGAAATACCGAACAACTATCTTGTGGAGCCTCCTGCTATCGACCGCACCATAGGACAATATCTCTGTGCCAACAACCTAACTTCGTTCGCCATTTCAGAAACGCAAAAATTCGGTCATGTGACCTATTTCTGGAACGGCAACAATTCAGGGTACATTGATGAAAAATTGGAAAAGTATGTTGAAATCGCCTCTGATCGGGTCACCTTTGACCTTCGGCCCTGGATGAAGGCGGCCGAGATCACCGATCAGGTTATTGAGACGATCAAAAGTGGTAAGTATAAGTTTATCCGTCTTAATTATGCCAATGGCGATATGGTTGGGCATACCGGTGTTCCCAGCGCCATTCGTATTGCTATGGCAACCGTTGACATATGCTTGGGAAGACTGCTCAAGGAAATAAGACATGCGGGAGGGGTTGCTGTTGTTACAGCAGATCACGGCAACGCCGATTGTATGTGGACCGAAAAAAAAGGTATTCGCTCACCCATGGTGGCCCACACAAAAAATCCAGTTCCATTTGTTATCAAGGATTTTTCCGGAGCCAACAGTTTTGCCTTGGCAAAGGTCGAAAATCCAGGTTTGAGCAATATTGCCGCAACACTCTGCAATCTCCTGGGATTCGAAGCTCCGGCTGACTATGATCCCTCACTGGTTCTTCTCAAAAACAAATAAATTCCCCTTATTATAGTATCCGCATGGGAGACACGTCCCATGCGGAGCTCTGGGCATTGAGGGATGAAGCTCAGTTGCCCCTATTATAATTTTTTTAAGCGACGTTTAATGGACAGAGTTCATTGCTTCGTTTTCCTAAAGGATTGTCCGAAATGAATCTCTGCCGTCTCTTGCGTATATCCCGGCAATACGCAATCCATCAGACATTAGCAGATCTGCTACCCGATCTTTATCATGGCAGGCAAATTCAACCGCCATTCCGCAGTCCGAACTGATCTCTCTGGGGACTGGAATGACATCATGGCTGATATTATTTTTTTTGAGTATCTTTTCCGCTTTCAAAACGAAATGAATGGAGAAAAGAATAACTACGCATGTCGGCTTCTGCTGCACGGGGGACAATATTTGATTAATTCTATTTCTAATATTTTCTCTTTATTTGTTTGAAATCATGTTATTTTTAATCATCACTGATATCTTTCAGCGCCTGAAGACAGGCGGTTACATCCGCCTCGGTGTTGAAAAAGCCGAAAGAAAAACGGACTGTTCCATCAGGAAATGTGCCGATTGCCTGGTGCGCTCCCGGAGCGCAGTGCAGACCTGACCGCACCAAAACATTATGTTCCCGATCAAGACGTTGTGCAACCTCAGACTCGGTTTTTCCGTCAAGCCGCAGGGAAATTACGGCAGCCCGGTTGCGTGATACTGGCGGTCCATAAACAGTCACACCTCTGAACTGCGTTAGACCCTCACAGAAAAGACGGCATAGGTGCTGTTCATGTTTTTTGATGGTGTTTAATCCGGTACGCATGACAAAATCAACTCCAGCCCCAAGGCCGGCTATCCCCAAAGTATTAGGTGTTCCGGCTTCAAAAATATCCGGCATGAAATCGGGTTGTTGCTCCATTTCTGAGTTGCTGCCGGTTCCTCCCCTTTTCAGCGGCTGAAGATCATGGCCTTTTCGGAGATAAAATCCGCCGCTGCCGGTAGGTCCAAGTAAAGATTTATGTCCGGTGAAAGCAAGCATATCAATTTGCATCGCATCGACATCGATAGGGAAAACTCCGGCCGACTGGGCGGCATCAACCAAGAAAAACGCATTGCCCTTCTGCCTGCCGATGGCCTCAATATCCGTCACCGCTCCGGTTACATTAGATACATGATTTGCGACAATCAACTTGGTGTTATCGCGCAGAAGGCGGGGAAGTTCACTTGTCAGCACCTCGCCATTGTCGTCAATCGGCAGGATGGAAAGAGTGATATTGTCTATCTGCTGCAGATAGCGAAGAGGACGCATTACCGAATTATGTTCAAGGGCAGTGGTAATAACGTGATCCCCCGGTTGCAGTATACTACCCCTGAGACCGAAAATACCGACATTGAGTGCCTCCGTAACATTACACGTAAAGGCGATACGGCTTGAGTCAACACAGTTGAAGAGTTCAGCTAGAGCCTCGCGGGTATCAAATATGATGCGGCTTGCTGCAAGCGAGTATTTATGAGCGGAACGGCCCGGACTTAGTGAAGTCTGCCGAAGCACGGCAGTAATGGTTTCCATTACCTCGGGCGGCTTTGGAAACGAGGTCGCCGCATTGTCTGCGTAAACAGGGACTCGGGTCTTGGTCATAAATTCAATTTAATAGGGACTGACAATTTTTGTAGCGTTGGCCATATTCTGCATGATTTCAAACATATTCGTGGTTTTACCAACAAGGAGCTTGTCCTTTAATCCAAGGAAATCGAGACAGGTGCCGCAGGAAAAAATCTCAACCCCTTTTGCCTCCAGATCTTTCAGTGGTTGAACGAGGTCAGAATCCATCGCCGTAATCATAACCCCAGTGTTGAAAAACAGCACCTTGCTTGGCTGTGGTGAGACATCCTTTATGGTTTTTACAAAGGCCCGTATCAATACTTTACCAAGGTCATCATTTCCTTGCCCCATGATATTCGACGGAACAACATAAATGAGATCTGTATGTACAGGTTCACAGGTAAATGACGAGACATCAACGTTTTTGACTGTCTTCGGTGCATCTTCGGATTTACTGGCAAGGATAACAAAATTACCGTTGGATTCTGTTACGGTCGCGATGCAACCCTGACTTCTGACGAAGCGCTCGACGTTGCTGCGGGATGCCTCATTATCAACCGTCACTTCAATTTCCCCAGATGTAATTTGTTCTAAAGCATCTTTTGTCTTAAGCACCGGCTGAGGACATTTGAGCCCCCTGCAATCAAGCTGTATACGAACGGCCATTATTTTTCACCCCTTTTGAGGAAAGGTTTACTTTATTTTTGTTTGGTTAGAGGAAGTTATTCCTGCCTTTTACACAATTATTTATACGTTTGTGATCTGTATCCTCAAAATTGTCCGCTATGACATGAGATACAACAAGCCAAGAAATATCGGCAAAAACGATAAAACCTATTTGTTTCTTGTTTATATAACCGCCTTATACCACGGAAAGGAGAAAAGAAAAAGATTCCAGGAAAACTTTATTTAACAAGTTATCTAGCCTCACGCAAAGTCTCGGCGGCAAGAGCGGTGATCTTTTCCCACTGTTCGTGTCTGATTGCATATGGTGGTACAACCCATGAACCATCGACGCAGGCAACATTTTTCATTGCAAGGTATTTTCGATAATTTTCACCCGAAATACCACCGGCAAGCAGTACCTTTGCCAACGGAACAGCATGAGACAACGTTTTAATTCCCATCACGGGTATAACCGGGCCGGCTTTAGGTATTCAAGCTGGACTGATTTTTCATTTTCTCATATGTGACATAGCGGCTTTTCCGTTATGGTGCCCAGTAAACCGTTACCGCTGCCCCAGCCCAAGCGAGAACATGCCGAATAGGCATCTCATCCAGTACGCTCGGGGATACTGGCGCAGTTGCCACCGCCTTTTCAAAAATTTTCAGTTTCTCCCTGCCTGTTATATGTAGAATAATTTGGCGAGATGTCGCCAAAGCAGGAAGCGTCAAGGTCATCCGTTCATGTTCTGCTGAAAGGGGATTTATTGCCGTGCACAAAAGGCCGCTCTGCATATCCGTTGCTTGAGCCAAGCTGGCAGATCCGGGAAAAAGCGATGCCGTATGGCCGTCGCTGCCCATGCCAAGCACCAGTATGTCAAAAGGTAGAGGAATAGAGAGCAGCTTTTTCCCGCAACTTTTTTCACCCTCTATGGCAGTTGTTTCTTCTGTTTTCAGACCGAAAAAAATAGCGGAAGCGGCCCTGTCTTGCAGAAGATGTTCGCGCACGAGGTGTTCATTGCTGTCGTTGTGGTCAGGCTTAACCCACCTTTCATCAGCCAGGGTGATAATAACATGGGACCAGGAAATATCCTCTTTGGCCAGGGCATGAAAAAAGAGAACCGGGGTCGAGCCACCGGAAACTACCAGAGTCGCGATCTTTTTTTTTACAATATGAGCCTTTAGCATAGAGGAAACGTCCGCGGCGAGACAGGCTGCAAGTGTTGATCTATCCTTAAATTCCTGGAAATGGATCTGGTAATCATGCATTGTTAAAACTATTCCTCCAAGGCCCTGCCATCCTTAGCCAGCAGCGCTACAGAAGCAACCGGCCCCCATATCCCGGCTGGATAGGATTTGGGGAATTCATTGAGACTTAGCCAGGCATCCTGGATGGAATCAATCCATGTCCAGGCTTGCGCCACCTCATCCCGTTGGATAAAAAGAGCCTGATTACCGCGCATCGCTTCCAGCATCAGACGATCATAAGCGTCGGCGACCCTGTCTATCTGAAAGGCTTCAGATAAACTCAGGTCAAGCCTTGTCTGTTGCAGTTTGAGCGATTCATCGATATCAGATGGTTCTCTTTTCTCACTTTTCTCCATCTTTTTTCCTTTTTACTTCAGAACCACTTCTTGACTTTGAAATAACATCCCAT
>QKJV01000099.1 GCA_003249165.1 Desulfobulbaceae bacterium
TGGCATCTCACGTCCTGCTCCGCCAAAAGAAACTGCCGCAGGTTCCCTTCTTGCCGATGCAAACCGGGCGATAGAGGCAGGCCAGTTCAATAAAGCTGAGGTTACATTGGAGCGGGCTCTTCGCGTTGAACCCCGCAAACCGGTGCTCTGGCATGAAATGGCGCGTGTCAAGTACGGTCAGAAGCAATATGGTCAGGCAATACAGTTCTGTTTGAAGGCAAACAGTCTTGCTGGTCGTAACTACAGCTTGATCCGGCAAAATTGGTATTTGATTGCCAATGCATATGATGCAATGGGGGAAAAAGGGCAAGCAGCAGCGGCAAAAAGAAAGGCTGAAGCAATATACTGAGATGGAGCAGAATTTGGATGCACATTTTATAGATGTTGCCGAACAGCTGCATATTTCTGTCGCACAGGTCGTTGCTACGGCGAATTTACTTACCCAGGGGGGGACAATCCCATTTATTGCCCGTTACCGTAAAGAGGTAACAGGATCTTTGAATGAGGTCCAGATTGTTATTATCCGTGACCAGCTTATTAGGCTAGCGGAACTTGACAAGCGGAGGCAGGCGATTATAGCCGCGCTGACGGAGCGGCAACTGTTGACGGATAAACTGCGGATGCTTCTGCATAAGGCCAACAGCTCAACCGCCCTAGAGGATATTTATCTGCCTTTCCGGCCCAAAAGAAGGACCCGGGGAATAATTGCCCGGGAGAAAGGACTTGAGCCTCTTGCACGAGAAATTTTTGCTGGCAAACATCATTTGCAACCTCTTGACTTTGTCAATGAGGATATGGGAGTGGCCAATGTTGATGATGCGTTGTCGGGTGCCCGAGACATCATTGCCGAATGGCTCAGTGAAGATTCATCCCTGAGAGCAAAGCTGCGAAAAATTTTTGCTGAAAAAGGCATTATTATATCGAAGGTGGTGAAAAAAAGGCAGGAGGAAGGAAGCAAATTCCGTGACTATTTTGACTGGCAGTCGCCTGTAAAAAAAACACCTGGGCACCGCTTGCTTGCTCTGTGGCGTGGCGAAAACGAAAAAGTTCTGACTTTGTCCTTTCGTCCAGCTATGCAGGATGTTTTTCCTCTGCTGCGTAACGCATCTTGCAATAAAAATGATTCCTGCAGGGAACAAATGGATCTGGCAGCTGAAGACAGTTATCGGCGGCTTATCGCCCCTTCGCTGGAAAACGAATTACGTGCTTCTCTCAAATTACAGGCTGATCATGAGGCGATAGCGGTATTTACTGCGAATCTTCGCGAGTTGCTTCTTGCTTCGCCCCTTGGTCAGAAACGGGTTATGGCCCTTGACCCTGGTTTCCGCACTGGCGCTAAAGTAGTTTGTCTTGACGCTCAGGGGAAATTGCTGGATTTCACCACCATATTTCCAACTCATTCTGCGAACAGCAGGAAAGATGCCGACAGAATTATTATCAATCTCTGCCACCGATACTCCATAGAGGCAATAGCAATCGGGAATGGAACAGCAGGGCGGGAAACGGAAACTTTTATTCGTGCACTGGAACTGCCTCCAGAGATAATCATCAGCATGGTCGACGAGAGTGGCGCGTCGGTTTATTCGGTCTCCGATGTTGCACGGGAAGAATTTCCGGAACATGATGTGACGGTTCGTGGTGCGGTCTCTATCGGTAGACGTTTGCAGGACCCCCTGGCAGAGCTTGTCAAGATCGATGCCAAGTCAATAGGTGTTGGCCAGTATCAACATGATGTTAATCAGGCTGATTTGAAAAAAGGGCTGGAAGATACAGTTGTCAGCTGCGTCAACAATGTTGGCGTTGAGGTTAATACTGCTAGCGCGGAATTACTCTCTTTTGTGGCCGGTCTTGGCCCTTCGCTTGCCAGAAAGATAGTTGCTTTTAGAAATGAAAACGGCCCATTTACTTCCAGGGAGCAACTGCTCAAAGTCCCTCGGCTCGGCACAAAAGCATTTGAGCAGTGTGCTGGTTTTCTCCGTATTCATGGGGCAATAAATCCGCTTGATGCAAGTTCAGTACATCCCGAACATTACGGGCTTGTCGAGCAAATGGCCAGGGATGCAGGATGTTCCGTAACAGATTTGATCAGAGATGAGACGTTGCGGGGAAAGATTGATATTACCCATTATATGTCGGACACGATCGGCCTGCCAACTCTGATCGATATTATGACAGAGTTAGCCCGGCCGGGCCGCGATCCCCGTTGTGTTTTTTCCTCATTTGCTTTCAGTGAAACGCTGCAAAGCATTGACGACCTCCAGCCAGGCATGAAAGTACCGGGTGTTGTAACCAATGTCACAAGGTTTGGGGCATTTGTCGATATCGGCGTACACAGGGATGGATTAATCCATATCAGTCAGTTGGCTGATCATTTTGTCAGCGATCCAGGTATGGTGGTGAAAGTGCATCAGCAGGTAACAGTACGGGTTGTCGATGTAGACCGGGTAAGAAATCGCATTACACTTTCCCTTCGTGAAGTGTAAGAAATTTTTTGTGTTTGCTCGCTTTGTCCGGCAGTTAACAAAGGTGAAATTTGCTTAAAAGTGAGTAGTTCGTCCATACTGTTTCTTCCTGGACTCAAAAAATTGAACTTCATGTAAACAAAGTTCGTGATGATACGGTTTTTTTACGATTTCTGGTATTTTGTCAGTTAATATATTGGTATTGTTTTTTTATTTAACTTGCCGGTCAGTCCACATGGTAACTGCCCGTTTGAGGTGTTTAATTTTTTTACTGATTTTATAAAATGTTGATGCAATATGAAAATTGATATTACAAAAAAACCCGATGCAGATATTTGCAGAGACAAGGGGAAATATCTCTGGATTTGTATCATTATTCTTTGGGTCGCTATCTGCGGCGCGCTGCTCATGGGATATGGCATTGTCGTCGAAACCTCACAGGATGAGATTTTCCAGACAGGGGGGATGGTTCTTTTTATTGGGGCAAGTGTGTTGTTTTACTATTTCGGTGAAAAACTCAGGGCCTATAAAAAACTTGGACCGGAGCAGAAGCAGGAGCTTATCAATCTGAGCAGCCGGTATTTAGTGATTGGCACTTACTGCGAATTGATCGCAAAACAGGGCCGGCAACCCATTTTCGTCGAATACGAGGCCTGTAAGGAATGGGCCGAGGATGCAAAAGCTGCAGATCGTGATTGATTGACCGGATCAGGAAATTACGGCCATAATGGTTAGGATTGCCTATTGCCCTGCACCGTTGTTTCAATTTTTTTATGTTGCTCTGAGCGATAATTTCCTGATTGAAGATTTTCTCTCTTTTCGCGTGATTCTGCCGTTATTTAAGTGGAAGAAGCACGGCTGTGGTTTGTTTGTATAACCGCATCAAACAGAAGGGTAGATTATGAAAAAAATATTCAGGATGTTACGTGGTATGACACTGTTGACGGCCTTTCTTTTGATCCTGAATGCAGGGTGGGCCATCGCAGCAGGAGAACAGGGAGTGATGCGTTCTGTACTGGATAACGGTCTTAGAGTGATTATTATTAGAAATTCACTTGCGCCGGTGGCAACAGTACAGATTAATTATCTTGCCGGAGCCAATGAATCCCCTGCAGGGTTTCCCGGCACAGCGCATGCGTTGGAGCATATGATGTTTCGAGGCAATCCGGGACTTTCCGCCGATCAACTTGCCACCATCATGGCAGCTCTTGGTGGGGACTCAAACGCAAATACTCAGCAGACCGTTACCCAGTATTATATTACCACTCCAGTGGAGGAACTTGATACAGTCATTAGGGTCGAGGCAATAAGAATGAGAGGAGTGCTTGCGACGCAAGAGGCTTGGGAGAAAGAACGGGGAGCCATTGAACAGGAGGTTGCCCGTGACATTTCCGAGCCGATGTATATTTTCCATACCCGTTTGCAGGCGAAAATGTTAGCAGGAACACCGTATGCTGTCGATGGTCTTGGTAATAAGCCTTCCTTTGACAGAACCACAGGGTTGATGCTTGAGAGGTTTCACGAGCAGTGGTACGGGCCTAACAATGCAATTTTAGTAATTGTTGGTGATGTTGATCCGGATCAGACTCTTTCCATGGTTCAGCGTTACTTTGGTAATATTCCCAGCCGACCAACTCCCAAACGGCCAGAGGGTGAATTAGCTCCGTTGACTGGAGAGAAGCTTGATATGGAAACCGATATGCCCTATGGTCTCGCGTTGATCGCTTATAGACTTCCCGGCTATGCCAGCAGCGATTATACGGCTGGGCGGGTTCTTGCCGATGTTCTCGATAGCCAGCGTGCCCGGCTTTATGAACTGGTTCCTGAAGGTAGGGCTCTGTCAGCCGGCTTCTCGACGGAAGAGTTTGCACCTGCATCAATTGGTTATGCGGTCGCCGCTTACCCAACAGGTCCTGACGGGGAATCCCTTGTCCGGCGCCTCAAGGCAATAATAGAGGACTACCGGGACAAAGGTGTTCCGGCTGAATTAGTGGAGGCGGCAAAAGCCCAGGAAATTGCAGCTGCCTGCTTCAACCGGAATTCGATTTACGGACTTGCTGTTGCCTGGTCGCAGGCTGTTGCCGTCGAAGGGAGAACTTCTCCCGATGATGATATTGAAGCGATCAGATCTGTGACAGTGAACGATGTTAACCGGGTAGCACGTCGCTATCTTCTTGGCGAAACAGCTGTTACCGCAGTTCTCAGCCCACGGGAAGGAGGTAAACCAAAAAGTGTCACCGGCTCGAAAGCCAGGGAAGCCTTTGCGCCCAGCGAGGTCAAGCCTGTGAAACTGCCAGACTGGGCTGGTACTATCGGTGAGTTGAAGATTCCCGAATCAATCCCGGCTCCACAGGAGTTCTGGCTGGATAACGGCTTGCGTCTGCTTGTCGTACCCTCAGAAGTCAGCCCCACGGTTTCCCTTTTTGGTGCGGTACGAACACGGCCCGAAATGCAGCAACCAGTGGGCAAGGAAGGGGTTGCTGATGTCCTGAGTGAGCTGTTTTCATATGGTACAACTACCCTTGATCGTATTGCTTATCGGCGGGCGATGGATGCCATTGCGGCCACATCCAAGGTTGGTAGTGAGTTCTCTCTGCTGACAGTGGATGATAAATTTGAGCAGGGTCTTGCCCTGCTTGCCGACAATATCCTCCGTCCTGCCTTGCCTGCTTCGGCCTTCGCAGTGGTAAGGCAGGAGCAGATAGGTGCCCTTGCCGGAGAGCAACAGAGTCCTGAGTATCATGTACGTCGTGCCCTGCTGACTTCATTGTTTCCAGCAGACGATCCGACGAATCGCGAAACAACCAGGGAAAGCCTGGAATCCCTTTCGCTTGATGATGTCTGGGCATATTATCACAAAGTCTTTCGGCCCGACATGACGACTATCGTTGTAATCGGTCATATTGATCCGGAGAAGGCATATCGTGTAATCACTCAAGAATTCGGGGCATGGCAGTCCGTTGGGCCGAAACCGGATATTAATCTCCCGCCTGTGCCATTGAGTAAATCTTCCACCCAAATCGTTTCCAATCCTGACCGGGTTCAGGATGAGGTAACCCTTGCCCAGGCAGGGGACGTCATTCGCTCATCTGCTGATTACTATCGGCTGCAGATCGGAATGAATGTTCTTGCCGGAGGTTTTTATGCAACCCGGTTTTACCGAGATCTGCGGGAAAAAACAGGCCTGGTATATACGGTTGATGGGCAATTTGAAGCGGGTCCGACGCGTTCGCTTCTCACTGTTTCCTATGGATGTAATCCGGAAAATGTGGGCAATGCCCGGGATATAATTGTCGGGGATTTCAGGGCAATGCAGCAAAATGAAGTCTCTGCCGATGAGTTGCGACAGGCAAAAATGCTGCTTCTCCGCCGGATTCCGCTTTTGCGGGCAAGTGTTGAAGGGACTGCCGCAATGTATCTTGAATTGGTGCGAAACAATCTTTCCCTGGATGAACCGCAACAGGCCGCCCGGCGCATTGTCGATGTGACTGCTGAGGAGATTCGGGATGCTTTTGCCCGAAGAATCAGGCCGGACGAACTGGTACAGAATATTACGAGAAAAGATCTTTGGTGCAAGGAATGTACTGTATTTTCGTCGGTTTTAATTGTGCTCGTTATCTCCGATCGCAAGATATCATCTCATTTACTGGCGTTGACAACAGGGATTTTCAGTTCCGGTGCCAACCTCCCTGCCGCAGTTAATATACCTGTCCAAGATGGTTGAAAGATATTGCTTAAGCTTATTGTTCTGCAGCAGATAAAAACATGGGGAAGTTTGCTTAAATCTCGCTAACGGACTTTTTCCATGAAGCCTCAGCCGACATGTTTTAATTAATACACAGGATAATATCGATATTGTCTGCAGATCTATTGTGCTGTATGCTATGCGCCCTTTTAGGAGACACTGATCGGAAGCACACATTTAATCTGCGCGGATAATGCCGATAGGC
>QKJV01000430.1 GCA_003249165.1 Desulfobulbaceae bacterium
CCCATAGCCAAGGTCGTGTATAGGTTCTACAATCCGCGGTGAAAAGAGAGGGGGCTTTCGCTCTGAGAAATGCCCTAACTGACAGAAGAAATGCTTATGCATGAGTGGATAGTTTAGCGCATATGCGCTGGGAATTCAGGGCTTATCCAACGATATTTCTTGCTGGCCTTCCAGACAGCCATAAACATTCAGAAGTCCATCATGAGAACCGCTTCAAGCTCAAAAACACTTTCCTTGTCTTTCCATGAGTCCGACAGGTCATATCATTCCACCGCTTTAGGAATGGCAACCGCACAAAGGCTGCGGAACGTCGGTAGAAAGTCAACAGAGGGCATTATCGCTGTGTTGCATCTATTTGTCGATACCGGAGGAGTAGTCCATTACTTACTGCAAGGTATCCTCCGCTTTTCCCGGCCTCGCTGTCAGGCATCCAAAACGAATACAATGCGCCATTATGCAAATTAAAGCAAATTTTATTGGAACAGCCCAGAGGAAGCTCTTCATTGCCCTTCCATTTAATTTGTTGTAATGTGGAATCTCCACGAAATGGGATTGCGCCTTTAACAGAATAACCTGGAATAGCAGAATTGTTTTTATCATTCAAATCAACCAAGAGGTTTTCTATATTGGCATTTACAAATAGAAATTTCTTTTTAGATGAAATTAATTTGGTAACAACGTAGCCTTCGCTATCAGTTTGAACTGAGGCAAATCCATCTCGTCTGATCTCAGCAAATCCCGTTGAACTGACCTGCTCAACGAATGGTGGACTCTTGAGGCGTAGACTTACGCCGCCCGTTGTCCAATCATTCCACCACGTCGCTCAAATTCTTCCGGACTCACATCGCCCAGACTCGCATGGCGGCCAATGCGATTATAAAATACCTCAATATACCAAAAGATGTCAAGCCTCGCGTCCTCGCGTCGGTAAACTTGACCATGCACTTGCTCGACCTTCAGCTTACCGAAAAATTTTTCCATCACCGCATTGTCCCAGCAATTGCCTTTCCGACTCATACTGCACCGGATTTCCGTTGACTCTAAAATCTCCTGAAATTGATGACTCGCATACTGCACGCCACGATCGCTGTGATGGATCAGCCCTCTCTCTGGATGACGCGTTTCGATTGCCATTTTTAACGCCCCAGTCACCACGGCGGTATCAATGCTTTCACTCATTGACCAACCGATAATTTTGCGCGAATACAGATCCATCACCGCGGCTAAATATAACCACCCTTCCTGCGTCGGAATATAGGTGATGTCAGCCACCCACTTTTGATTCGCAGCCTCAGCCGTGAAGTTTTGAGCGAGGATATTTTCCGCTACCGGCTGTTGATGCTTTGAATCAGTCGTGACGACAAACTTGCGTTTCCCCTTAAAATAAAGTCCTTTTTCAGCCAAAACCTTGCGCACGGTTTCCCTGCAGCAGTCGATTTTCGCTTCCTGTGTCAAATCCTCGTGAACCTTTCGGTAGCCGGATCTGCCTTTGGCACGATGAAAATACTCTTCCGCTTTTCTGGCAATTTGCTCACGCCGCAAATGCTGGGGTGACGGTTTTCGCCGTCGCCATGCATCGTAGCCGCTCGCGCTGACCGAGAGTGTTTTGCACAGCAGAGCCGTTGGGTATTCTGTAGCATGAATTTTGATCCAGGCGTGCTTTACAGGCTCTCTTTTGCGAAGTACGCCGCCGTTTTTTTAGGATTTCATTTTCCAGTTTCACTTGTGCGAGTTCCTTGCGCAGGGATTTGATTTCTTCTGCTTGGCCCAGTGGCTGGTTCTCGGGTGGAAAAATGCCATCCTTTCGAAAAGATTTGCCCCAATTTCTGACCGGTACCGAGTTGTTTTGCTGCTTTTTCGCAGGTGTACCCGAGTTCGATGACAAGACGTGCGGCTTGTAGTTTGAACTCCCGTGAATACCGTTTTCGCTTCCTGCTGCCATAATGAAGACTCCTTTTTCATCTGGGCGGTAATTATACACCTCCCCTCAAGAGTCCACCATTCGTTGAGCAGGTCACAGACGCGAAAATGGTCGATTGGCTCCCAGCTTTCATCGTTGCCCGATCAATCAAATCGCAGACATGACACTGACGGCGGGCAAGCATGAACTGCTGATTGGAGTTGCCCCCGTGGATGGTGAAAAGGTTATCCGCTGGACGATGGGCATAGCAGACAAGTCATCAAATCAATGGCTGACACATAAGATGTGCAAGTTTAGCGAATAGTGCTTCTGCCATTTTATCGATACGCTGGCTGCAGTTTGAAAGGATCTATCAATCAGTCGTTGCCATTTTTCGATATTTTCCCGGAGGAAACCCACACATTTTTTTAAATACCCGGATGAAGTGGTACTCGTCGCTGAAGCCTGATTTTCTGGCAATTGTGGATATCGTATCGTCTGTGCCGATCAGCATTGTTTTTGCTTCCTGAATCCGTACCTCATGAAGTAAGGGCAGGAAGCCTTTTGCAAAATAGTGTTTGAGTAAATAACTTACCCGCGAGCGTGACAATCCGAGGTGTTTGCAGAGATCGTGCATTTCAACTTGCTTCAGGGCATTATTCTGGAAAAATTTTCTGATCTGGCCCGCACGTGAATCGTCCGGAATGTTGAGGACACACTGTTCTGTCAGTTCTGCAATTATCCCCTTAATGTACACTTGGACAATATAAATCATTTCATCCATTGTCTGCTGATCATATTCAGGAAGCTTTGTGAATGCCGCCACGAATTTGCGCCCAAGTTCATTTGGCGGTGTGCTTTCTGGCTTGCGCCATGACCCGACATAAAACATGCCGACATGTGTGCCGTCAATATTCAGAGGGGCGACGATTTCGGTAATTCCTTTCCAGCAGGTCTCAACAAAGATACCGGGGTTGGCTTCAGCGCGTGCATTCATTTCGTATCGGCAATGCTGTTTGCATCTATCGCAAAAACCAATTTTGCAGACATTGTTCTTTCGATGAGATTTTCTTCTGGAGTTGAATGTGATGATGCCTGCAGGGGAAAGGAACGCCCCTTGATTATCAATGGCTGTTATGCTGACATGCAAATGGTTTTCAAAGGCACAGATGGATTTTTCAATGTCAGATAAATGCATCGGCCCCTCACCCCTTCGAATAGACCTGTCGCAGGACAAATTAACAACTCTTCGGAACATGGATCCATTTTTTTTTCGAGATGTATAGTATATAGTGAAGGTGTAAAAATAAAATAAAGAATAAGGAAAAACATTATGTCAATTACCTCATCCGAATATCTGAAGCGTTTACAGGTGTGGCTTGCCCCGGCAATGAATCTGGTATATGAACCGGAAGACAATAAAGAAATGGCAAGTTATGGCCCAGGAAATCATGGCCACTGGGCGCAGCAGGCCAATACCACTGCATTTACCGCTTTTGCTGTGATGGCGGCCGA
>QKJV01000248.1 GCA_003249165.1 Desulfobulbaceae bacterium
GAGCAAGATTCTTGAAGCTCTCTTTTTCCATCACCTTGTAGCCGGTGGCAACAACGATTGCCCCGACTTTGATGTCGAGGATTTCTCCCTGGGAATCCTGTGGGTTGGAGCGGTTAATTGCCCCGGCCGGACAGGCGCGTTCGCAGGGCGCGAGAATCGGTTTACCTGTCTTTTTGTTGAGCTTTGGTTCACTGCCAATAGCGCGGCCTGCGCAATTGATACAGGTTTGCATGTCAATGACAGCCTTTTTCGGGACCGCCTGAGGAAAATGAATGTAGGCAGCACTCCGATTGTCGAGTCCCGCATTGAATTCATTGGGAGTTTGGGCTGGGCAGGCTTTGGCACAATCTCCGCAACCCGTACATTTTTCCCAGTCGATATACGTCTGTTTTTTACGGATTTTAACGTCGAAATTGCCGATATACCCTTCGACGGATTCAATCTCGGAATAGGTCAGCAGGGTGATGTTTGGATGAGTCCCGGCCTCAACCATAACCGGGGTGAGAATACAGGCGGAACAGTCATTGGTGGGAAAGGTCTTGTCAAGCTGGGCCATGACCCCGCCGATGGAAGGTTGTTTCTCAACGAGGTAAACTTTGTTGCCCATATTGGCCAGTTCGAGAGCCGAAAAA
Source organism: Desulfobulbaceae bacterium (assembly GCA_003249165.1). Lineage (GTDB taxonomy): Bacteria > Desulfobacterota > Desulfobulbia > Desulfobulbales > SURF-16 > SURF-16. The sequence goes on from QKJV01000248.1 coordinate 633, forward strand.
ATTCCTGCAACTCCTCCACCAATGACCAGTGCTGCTTTTTCCACCGAAACATATTTGTCTTCAAGTGGGGACAGATGTGCAGCCTTTGCTACGGCGCTTTCCACGATTTTTTTGGCCTTTGCCGTTGCACCTTCCTTGTCGTGGGCGTGAACCCAACTGTCTTGGTCGCGGATGTTAGCCATTTCAAACAGATACTTGTTCAGCCCTTCGCCTTCAAGCACCTTGCGGAAAATAGGCTCATGGGTTCTTGGTGTACACGCGGCAACCACAACTTTATCGACAACTCCCGCCTTGATATCCTGGCGAATGATTTCCTGCCCCGGATCAGAACACATGAAAAGGTTCTGCCGTGACACGGTAACATCCGGTAAGGATTCTGCATACTGCCTCACTGATTCAACATCGACCACACCGCCGATATTTGAACCGCAATGACAGACATAAACTCCTACTTTTGCCATTTTTACCCTCCCTTGACGTTAACTACATCTGCTTAGAAGTACCACTTATGTGCAACAGCAAAGCGATCGCTGGATTTTGTGTTATATTTTACTGACATAGATCGAATCCGGCGGGCAAGCCTGAGTAAAAACATCGGTTACTCCCGTTCAGACACCACAAAAGTCTCGTGAAAGACCCTAACAGTTTTATGCTCATAGTGATAATCGATACCATTATGAGTCTTACCTATCACTAATTGAATTTTCGGCGTTGTCAATTGTTATTTTGTGCTGAATTTGTGCGTTTAGTGCACAATTTGTCTTTTGGTCTGGGCTGTATATTTTAGGTGAAAAACGTACAATTATGTACATTTTTGATTAAAACCGATAAGTTAGGGAATAATATGGATCTATTCTGTTTTTGTAGTTTTTGCACAGTATGCACAATTTGCATAACTGAAAAAAATAATAAAAATCAAAAAAATATTGGTAGCACTGGAATTGCAAAAAAGTGCTACTGGGTGCATGATTACTCAATGTTGATAGATTGGATGGAAGTTATCGATGATCGCTTGGGTTAGTTCTGTTTTGATAATTGTATGGGAGTCGTCTTTCGGATTAGTACCGAGACCTCAAGTCAAGGGTGATCTTTTTTTGAGTCGGAGGGTGAAAATACTCTCTTCTCAGCCTGGTTTTTTTTTTGTAATGTCCTCGAAACGATCTGTGTTATCCGGCTTTGGTGACGAGCCAGTTTTTTTATTTCGGCCGGTTCCGCGGGTTTTATTATGTTGAAGGAAGAATCTCCCAATGAAAAATAAACTTACACTTGACATTCTGCCGCAGCCGGATGACACAACCTGTGGACCAACCTGTCTGCACGCCGTTTACCGTTATTTTGATGATCCTATCCCTCTGCGGCAGGTCGTCAGGGAAGTAACCCATTTGGAAAGCGGGGGGACACTGGCGGTTTTCCTAGCCTGTCATGCCCTGCAGCGGGGTTATACAGCTACCATTTTTACCTATAATCTTCATTTTTTTGACCCGAGCTGGTTTCATCCAAAAAATGTTGATCTGCGTGAAAAACTGTTAGCCCAGGCGGATTTCAAAAAAAATAACGAACGGTTGCAGATTTCTACGCGCGCCTATCTTGAATTTCTTGAACTCGGCGGAAAGATTTATTTTGAGGATTTAACAAGAACATTGATTCGCTGGTATCTCAGGCAGTCGGTGCCTATTATTACCGGACTGAGTTCAACTTATCTGTACCAGAGTGCGCGGGAATACGGCATTGACGGAGACGACGATGATATTCGCGGGGAACCGGCCGGGCATTTTGTTGTCTTGAAAGGCTATGACAGAGCGGCACGCACCGTCTATGTCGCCGATCCTTACCATCAGAATCCGATGACCGGCGAGGGGAGTTACGTCATCAATATCGATAGGGTGCTTTGCGCAATTTTGCTTGGGGTGCTCACTCATGATGCGAATTTTCTCATTATTCAACCGAAGAAGAAGGGTAATAAATAGCGATGCAGACGCTGATTGTTGTTAATGATCCCAGGGACTGGCCCCTTGCAATTGACGGAATCGCTCTTGTAACGGCCAGGGCGTATCTGACGGATCCCAATTATGCCAAACTTGGCAAGGTGACGGTTTTCAATATGTGCCGCTCCTACCGCTATCAGAGCACCGGTTATTATGTTTCACTGCTGGCAGCGGCACGAGGTCATAAACCTTTACCTGATATTACCACCATTCAGGACCTGAAGAGTCAGACAATTATCCGTATTGCCTCCGACGAGGTGGATGAATATATCCAGAAAAGTCTGGCCCATATCCGCTCCCGCGAGTTTGTTCTGAGCATTTATTTCGGCCGGAATGTCGCTAAACAGCATGATAAGCTGAGCCAGCATCTGTTTCAGCAATTTCAGTCTCCATTTCTGCGGGCTTTTTTTGTTTATAACGAGAAAAACGGCAAGTGGTTTCTCCAGAACATCAATCCTATCCCGGCTGGAGAAATTCCCGAGGAACACCTGAGTTTCGTCGTCGAGGTTGCCCGTGATTATTTTATGGGCCGCAGACGGGTTGTCAAACGGCGAAGCCATTACCGTTACGACCTGGCCATTCTCCATGACCCGAATGATCCTGAGCCGCCCTCCAACGCAAGGGCACTTCATCACTTCATGCACGCCGCGGATTCGCTGGGGATCGATACCGAACTGATTACCAGGAACGATTATGGGAGATTGACCGAGTTCGATGCCCTGTTCATCCGCGAAACCACAAGCGTCAATCATCACACCTACCGTTTTTCGCGTCGGGCGGCGGCCAAGAAACTGGTAGTTATCGATGATCCGGAATCGATCCTCAAATGCACCAACAAGGTTTTTCTCGCTGAACTTTTTGAGAAGAATCATATCCCTGCACCGAAAACTGTCATTGTCCATAAAGACAACGCCGGTGAGATTGTTGAACAGCTCGGACTGCCCTGCATTCTCAAACAGCCAGATTCATCGTTTTCCCAGGGTGTGAAAAAGGCGGATACTGTCGAGGAACTCCGGCACCAGGTCGGACAATTTCTGGAGAAATCTGATCTTATTATTGCTCAGGAGTTTCTTCCGACGGAATTCGACTGGCGTGTGGGCATTTTTGATCGCCAGCCTATTTTTGTGTGCAAGTATTTCATGGCTGCAAAACATTGGCAGATAATAAAACGGGATGCCGGCGGGGTCAAAACCGATGACGGCCTCTTCACCACCGTACCTGTGGAACATGCACCTGATCATCTTATCCGCACTGCACTGAAGGCTGCCAATCTGATTGGTGACGGTCTGTACGGCGTTGATATCAAGCAGGTTGGTAAGAAATTTTATCTTATCGAAATTAATGATAATCCAAATCTTGATGCCGGAGTCGAGGATCAGGTACTGCGCGATGAATTCTATCTGCGTATCATGCGTGTCTTTCTCCGCCGCATTGAAAATAAAAACGAACGGGGGCAGGTATGGTAATGGAGGATACCCCGCACATCTTTTCCGGCTACGGGATAGAGCTGGAATATATGATCGTCGGGCGTGATGGGCTCAATATACTGCCCGCAGCCGACAGATTGCTGGAGGCTGCCGCGGGCAGCTTGCAAAACGAAGTTGAAATGGGAGATATAGCCTGGTCGAACGAGCTTGCCCTGCATGTGGTGGAACTCAAGACAAATGGACCGGTCAGTTCGGTCGCTGGTGTGGCTGAAAAGTTCCAGACGAACATCAGCCGGATAAATGATCTGCTTGCCGGGATGGGAGCACGACTTATGCCTTCCGCTATGCATCCCTGGATGGACGTGCTGCGGGAGACGAAACTCTGGCCCCATGGCAGTCGAATCATTTATGAGGCATACAACCGTATTTTCGGCTGTCAGGGGCACGGTTGGTCCAACGTTCAATCAACTCATCTCAACCTGGCCTTTAATGGGGATGATGAATTCGGACGCCTCCATGCGGCGGTCCGGCTGTTGCTGCCCATGCTTCCCGCCCTGGCGGCAAGCTCTCCTCTGGTTGACGGAAGAGCAACCGGCTTGCTCGATACAAGACTTGAATACTACCGTTTTAATCAGAAAAAGGTTCCATCCATTTCCGGCGAGGTTGTCCCGGAACCAGCCTACACGCGGCATGATTATGAGAAAATTATTCTCAGTCGCAATTACCGGGATATTGCACCATTCGACCCGGACGGAATCCTCCAGTTTGAGTGGTTGAATTCCCGTGGGGCAATTGCCCGTTTTGAGCGGTCTGCCATCGAAATCCGCGTTCTCGATATTCAGGAATGCCCCAGGGCGGATCTTGCCGTGGTGACGGCTATTATCGCCGCACTTAAAGCTCTTGTTGCTGAGCGCTGGCAGTCTTTCGCGACCCAGGCCGTCGTTCCGATCCAGCCTCTTGCAAGGCTTTTTGCTTCGGTGATTCGCGACGCCGACCAAACGGTACTTGCCGATCCCGAGTATCTCAAACTCTTTGGTATAACGGATAAAAAGCTGACCGCCGGCGAGTTCTGGATGGCGTTGATGGAAAAAACGATGGAATCGGAAACACCCTACCTCGCAGAGCTTGATGTAATTTTACAGCAGGGGCCTTTAGGGCGGCGCATTCTTAAGGCTGTCGATGGCGATTTTTCCCACGAAAAACTACAGGATATTTACGGCCGGCTCTGCTCCTGTCTGGCAGTGGGAGAAATGTTTCTGGGGTAAGGGGGTTATATGGGAAGACGCAAGCCAGTTAAAGTCAATATTAGACATCAGGTTCTTCATGAAAGGGGCTATAAATGTACTAACCCAGTATGCAGAACTATAATAACCCTTGATATACATCATCTTGAATATGTCGCGGAAAATGGTGATAATTCCCTTGAGAATTTGCTGGCTTTATGTCCCAACTGTCATTCTTAGCACCATAGAGGAACTATTCCAGTTCGTTCTTTGCGCACCTGGAAATTAATCCTGTTATCATTAAATGAGGCATTTAATAGACAATCTGTTGATATCCTTTTCGCTCTTGATCGATTAGAGAAACTCTACATCGACGATTTTAGGATTGAGCCTCAGGCAAAGATGGCCAAAAGCCTGGTTCCGAGTGTGGAAGAGTTCCTAGTGGCTAAACTCTTATAAACTGAAGGAGTTATGACTCAATTATGCCGGATTATATCGAAAAAAAATGTCCTGATTGCGGGCAAATGCTACGTTTTCCAGCCAATCTCGGCGGTATGCTGATGGCATGCCCTACGTGCGGGAAACGGTTTTACTCCGATTTTAAAATGGCAGGTACAGAAGGAAAGAGCAATCGGCAGATGACAATCATTTTTGAAATGCCTTCCAGATTTCTGGATCGTATTTGTCGTTTTTTTTCGTCAAAAAAGTTTTTT
>QKJV01000039.1 GCA_003249165.1 Desulfobulbaceae bacterium
TTACCGTTGGCGTCCCGGCCGAAAGCAACAATCTGTCCCGCAATCTGCGCACCAACATCAATGACGTCTTCCGGTTCGATGGTGCCGGTTGCGCTAATGGAAACAAGCAGGTCGCCGTGATCAATGGTCTCGGTCCGAAACGTTGTGGTTTTCGTAGGAGTTCGCCAGAAAAACCAGAAGAGTCCTGCCGCAATCAGACCAAGGACTGCCACTGGCAGAGCAAAATTACGCAGATGGATTTTCATGAATGGCCTTCATGTGAAGAAAAGCACCGGCCGGTGCCGTTGGGGAGCGTTCATTCCGTCCCTGGAGCGGGATGTGAAATATTGCCCCGATTATATCTCCGGAACAGATACCCGTCAAGAATCCTCTGAGGAGAAACGTTATTTCCCCGGATTTCCATACCTCTTTGCAGACGACAAGGAATCCTGCCATTTTTGATCAGGCCATAACAACTTTTTCATCGGTCAGGTACAGCGTAGATACCTGCTGGAATCGGTTAACCAGAATATAGTATTTGACCACAATTTTGAGCATAGCGGTTGTCGGTGCATTAACGAAATCATGCAATGATGGATGGCGCGCGAGGAAAAGAGATCTGTAGTAAGACAATTCCGGCTCTTTTATTTCTTGAGCGGCACCTAGAATTGTCAGCGCTGAGGCGGTGTGGAAATCCGTATCGGTATTTGTCCTGTTGTCAACCAGCAGGGAAACCCGTGGATCGGCCATGAGATTGGTAAATTTTTTTGTTGTTTTCGGGGTGGCAAAAATCAGGGTTTCCAGCCCATCATGGGCATAGGCAATGAGGTTTGCATAGGGATGGCCTGCCTGCTGGGTGGATAAAACCGCCAGGAGCTGGCTTTGCAACAGGGTGGTAATTTCATTACGAAGAGTAACCTCTGCCATAAAATCCTCCTTTCTCGAATTATCTGTTCAGAATTTCATCCAGTTTTTCTTTCCTGAAAAGAAAGATCCTTTCCAATGTTTTTCTGATAAAAAGAGCATGCATGACCTTGCCGACCAGGCCATAAGGAACTTCATAATGGACCCGGTCGATGATTTTAGTCCCGCCGTTGTCGGCAGCAAGTTCGTGATAATGATACCAGAAAGAATAAGGGCCTATCCTCTGTTCATCAACAAAGGCATATTCCCGTATATGTTTGATTTCAGTAATCCACTGATTTGTTCCGAAAAAGGGAATCGTGATGCGGTATTCGATGATTAAGCCGTTGTATATTTCATCGGGAATTTCTGAAACGATCCGAAAATGCAGGTCCGACGGGGTGATAAGGTTCAGATTGGCGGGATTTTTCAAAAAATCCCACACCTCAGCAAGGGTTGCGCAAACAATCTGTTCTCGACTCAGGGTGTACATTGGTCGATTTCCCTTAAATCGTTTTGCAGTTTTAGAATTGCCAGTTCCTTTGCCTTGGCCTCCACATCCACCGTCGCCGTCAATCCCTGCCAGCAGGGAGGAAAATCGGCAGGATCAATGTAGTCGGCGTGAACCCTCGGAGTCTTGCTGTTCCACCCATGTTTTGGTGATGAAATATGGAAATATGGTTCCCTGTCGAGACTATGCCAGAGCGAAACCACCCTTTCAGTGGCCTCTTCCTCGGAAAATCCGTCCGGCAGGCAGCGATGATGATGGATATCATACACCATGGGGATTTTTTCCGCCTCACAGAGAGGCAATAAATCCTTCGGGGTGTAGGAAATATCGTCGTTTTCAAGCGTTATGCGACTTTTGACGAAATCTGGCAGCATCTTCAAAGTTCCCCGCAGTCTGTGTAACGCTGCATCCTTGTCGTCATATACTCCACCGGCATGGAGATTGATGACCTCGGCATCAACCAGTTCAGCGAGCAGGCCGTGATATGCGAGTTCACGGCTGGTGTTGTTTATCACTTCCCGCCGGGGTGAGGAAAGTACGTTGAACTGGTCGGGATGAAAGCTGAGCCGGATATCATGAGTCTGGCGGAAAGCGCGGATAGCAGCAAATTCTTTCCTGATCAGTTCAGCGTCCGGCAATTCGTCGAGCTGATAGTGGATTGACGGATGAGTGAATAGTGGAAAAAGAGGGGAGAGGATCCGGAAGGCACCGATTCTGTGTGTGACGACATAGTTCAGTGCTTTTCGAAGGCTTTGTACGTTATGGCGGCATATCTCGGAAAGAAGGGAGATTTGGGTGGTTCGGGAATGAGCCATAAGACTCTTGGCAGTAGTATGACGGAATTTTATTGGTTTTTTGTGAAAGATACAGCAGAGACCGAAGCGAATTTTTCCCTGATCTGCCATAGCTGCAGAACCTCCAAAAGATGCTTTATGTAAGGCGGATCGTTATCTTTTGTAAAAAAATTAGGAAGAGTATGGATTTGTCCAGGTTTTATAATTAACGACAAAATTATTGTTCAATTATCTTCCCACTTCAAAAATTAAAAGCCCCGTTTTTTCTCAGGCCAGAGGTTTCTGTGCAGTTGAATCTGCAAACGTACCTGCAAACCATCATCAAGGAGCCACTGGGCGAGTTGGCTTGCCGCAAGTTTTTCGGTTACCGGTGAGAAGAGGATTTTTACCCGTTTCCTGATAGCTGTCGGGTTGCTAAAGGCAGGAATATGTGCGGTTAAGGTCTCTACTGCCCAGTCATAGTCACGGCGTGAGCTGATGACACATTTCAGTTCGTCTTTAGGTGTCAACAGTTTGAGATTGGCAAGATCCACTTTATCGGACATGCCACTGTCCGGACACTTGAGATCCATTATTTTCACCACTGCAGCAGGAACCCGGTTCAGTCTGATGCTACCGTTTGTTTCAAGAAGCACCAGTCGCTCTTCCCACATCAGCTCTTCCATCAGGGAATAAACGGCATCCTGGATGAGCGGTTCACCGCCGGTGATTTCAACCAGGGCATTGGGATAAATCTGGGTGAAGGCGAGGATCTCCTCAATTGTCACCAAGTCGTGTTTTTCTTCATAGGTATAGCGCGCGTCACAATAGGAGCATCTGAGATTACAACCGGCCAGACGGATAAATACGCAAGGATAGCCGGCATAGGTAGACTCGCCTTGAATGGAATAGAAAAGCTCACTCACCTGCAATTGGGTTTGCAGGGTTGGATCAGCAAGTGCTTCTGCCACGGTAGATCACCCCTGTGCTGTCCGTTTCTCCCACCATAATTGCATGAAGATGATATCGCACGGTTGAAAGGTCTTTTTCCAATGCATGGAAAATATAGGCGGCCAGATTTTCCGAGGAGGGATTTTTGTCCGCAAAGGCAGGGTGCCGGTTAAGGTCGCAATGATCGAGGTCATCCATCACCTTTTTGACCGCCTGTTTCAGAGCGCGGAAATCGATCCCCATGCCAAGCTCATCAAGCTCTGTCGCCCGCACTGTAACCTCGACGTTCCAGTTGTGGCCGTGGGGATGTTCGCAGTCTCCGGGATAGTTGCGCAGGTGGTGTCCGGCGGAAAAATGGGTTTTGATGAATACGTCATACATTGTTGCTTCTCCTGCTGTATTTGCGGCAATTTATTTAAATGATCGCCTTGTGTTTTCAGTTCGTTTTTGTGGGGTTGAAGCGCTGAACCGCTCAGCATGGCTTGTCCGGAATGCTGCGGATTGCGGACCCCTGTGAGAGGCGGTATGGGACAAGATGAAAGTCTGCCGGAATTGGTGCGTGGTGGTAGACTTTCAAAACAAAATGTGCTATTGCACTGTAAACGCAAAAACCGTGATACGCAAAGATAAAATATAATCATCCTGCTTGAAGGAGAACTGATTCCATGGCAAAGATTGCGCCCTTCCGCGGTCTTCGTTTCAACCCGGAAAAGATAGACCGTATGGAAGATGTGGTCACCCCACCATATGATGTAATTGATGAAAAGGCCCAGGCTGTTCTGTCGGCAAAAAGTCCCTATAATATGATTCATCTTGATCTGACAAAGCACGCCGGGATCACTCCCGTGGCAGGGAGATATGAAGATGCAAGGAAACTCTTCGACCGATGGCAGGAACAGGAGATCCTCATCCGTGACACTGAACCGGCAATCTATCTCTATCACGTCAGATACACTTTGGCCTCCGGACGGACGAGGACGCGCAAAGGTTTGGTTTGTATGGTCGGTCTAGCTGAATTCAGTGAAGGAATTGTTAAACCGCATGAAAAAACTTTTCGCAGCGTTACCGACGACCGGCTGAAATTGATTGACACCTGCCAGGCCCAGTTCAGCAACGTTTTTTCGCTCTACCCTGATGCAAGCGGCGAGGTCCTGGCGCTTTTGGAGGGTGCCTGCCCAGCCAAACCGCTTTATGCGGTTGAGGATCAGGATGGCTGTCTGCACACGATTTGGTCGATAAGTGATCGATCTGTAATTGCGGCAGTCGTTGCCGCCTTTCGCGATAAGGCTCTCTATATCGCCGACGGCCACCATCGTTATACTACAGCGCTGCAGCTGCGTGAATTAATGGTAAAGCGGCAGGGTAGTGTGGCGGAGAGCAGCCCCTATAATCATATTATGATGTATCTCTGCCCCATGGAAGATCCAGGGCTGTCCGTCCTGCCTACCCACCGTCTCGTTTCCCTGCCCGAAAAGACCGATGCTGATCATCTGGTGGCGTTAATGAAGAAATATTTTGTCATCGACGAAGTCGGTGGCGGTAGTCGTGAAACGCTCATTGAGCAGGTACTGGGCCGCATGGAGGAAAAACCTGAGCAGCAAACTGTTTTCGGGATGTACGAGCCGCGTGCAGATCGGTGTTTTCTCCTGTCGTTGAAACCCGGTATTATGGAACAGGTAGTAGGGGAGGAAATGCCTGCTGCGCTGCAGGAGCTTGACGTCGTTGTCCTGTCAGAGTTGATTGTCGAAAGACTGTTGGGACTCAGCCATGAACGGTGTGACAATGAAGGATTGATCGCGTATTACAGCGACCCGGACGACGCCTTGGATAATGCCGTGAAAATTGCCGCTCATAACGCTGACAGAAATCCTGTTCTTTTTCTGATGAATCATACCCTGGTTTACCAAGTCAAAAGAATTGCGGATGAAAAACTTATTATGCCCCATAAATCCACTTATTTTTATCCGAAAATTCTCACGGGCCTGTTGATGAACCGGATTGTCGCTGACGAAAAAGTGGGTTAACCCCTCTGAAAAATGATGGCCGGGTGCATACGTCTTCGTCGATTACTGAGGACACGCTTTTTTTCGGGCGCCTGCACTGCGCCCAATACGCCGATGGCTACCGTTTTTCCGTCGATTCTGTTCTGCTTGCCCATTTTGTCCGCCCCCGGTCAGAAACACGTGTACTTGACCTGGGAGCGGGCTGCGGGGTAATCTCACTGATCCTTTCCTATCGTTATCCTGCAGTAAAAATAACCGCCTTGGAATATCAATCCCGGCTTGCCTCTTTAATATCCCGAAATATAGAAACAAATAAGTTGGCTGGCCGGGTAACTCTGCTCCAAGGTGACATGCGCCGGATACATTCCCTGTTGCCGCCTGAATCTTTTGACTGGGTGGTCTGCAACCCTCCTTATGGCAAAATTCATTCAGGCAGGATAAACCCGGCTGATGAACCGGCTTTGTGTCGGCATGAAATTACAGCCGGACTGGACGATGTTATTCATGCAATTTCTTACAGCCTGAAAAATCGTGGCAGAGCCGCATGTGTTTATCCGGCAAACAGGGGAGCCGTTCTGCTTGCCGCTTTGAAAAATGCCTCTCTTGAACCAAAAAGAATGCAGATCATATACAGTTATCCAGGGGGTGACGGAAAACTCGTCCTGGTCGAGGTGGTAAAAAATGGAGGCGAGGAATTGCTTATTTTGCCTCCTTTTTTTATCTATGATGGTCCCAGGGGGAACTATTCCTCCGAGATGGCCCGGCTGTATCAGCCATGATGTTAAATCCCCGCCATCCTGTCGTTTTTTAATGCTGAAGTAAAAAATACAAATTTGTATAAAATTGAAATAAAAATACTTTTTGCATTTTTTGAAAATGATAATCTTGACTACATAACAAAATCGTGATTTGGTAAAACTCTGAAACCTGTTCAAGAAGTGTTTGGCTATGCCGCTCTGTGTATGTTGAAGCCAGCACAGTGAATTGCTGAAGCTTCAGGAGGAATGAAATGGATTTTTCAGGCTATCAAACCGAAAATTTCTACGATGAACTTTTTGATGAAAACGGGAGACCCCGCCCCGGAGCAAAGCTCCTTGTGCAGAAAATCAAATCGCTTTCCACTGAGGATTTGCTGACAAAACAGCAGGCCGCCGAAATCATGCTCTTGCAAATGGGTATTACCTTTGCTGTTTACGGTAATGAAGAAGGTGCAGAGAAAATTTTCCCCTTTGACGTTCTGCCACGTATAGTCGATGGATCTGAGTGGTCACAGATTGAAGCCGGCCTGAAGCAGAGAATTTTTGCGTTGAATGCTTTCATCGGTGATATCTACAACAAGAGACAAATCTTAAAGGATCGCATCATTCCCGAAGATATAATCCTCTCCAGTCGGACATTCCGCCAGGAATGCGTTGATTTTACGCCGCCCCGGAACATCTGGTGTCATGTAACAGGTACCGACCTCGTTCGTGATCGGGACGGCAGCTTTTATGTGTTGGAAGATAATCTGCGCTGTCCTTCGGGAGTTTCGTATGTTCTTGAAAACAGGCAGGTGTTGAAGCGGACTTTTTATCAGGTTTTTGAAGCGTCCAAAGTAAGGCCGGTTGATGATTATCCCAATCGATTACTCGAAACTTTGGAGTATCTGGTTCCGCGAAATGTCTCATCGCCGAGAATCGGGGTGCTGACCCCCGGAATTTATAACTCCGCCTATTTTGAACATTCTTTTCTGGCCCGGCAGATGGGCGTTGAGCTTGTGGAAGGACAGGACCTGATCGTTCATAACGGTTTTGTCCATATGTTGACGACCAAAGGGCTGCAAAGGATAGATGTTTTGTACCGCCGGATTGATGATGATTTTATTGACCCTCTCGTTTTCCGGCCAGATTCTCTGCTCGGCGTCCCTGGCCTTATGGAGGCCTATAAGGCGGGAAGGATAGCCATGGCGAATGCTCCTGGTACAGGTATTGCCGATGATAAGGTCATTTATGCATATGTACCGAAGATCATCAAATATTACACCGGAGAGGAGCCGATTTTACCCAATGTCCCGACTTATATTTGCTCCGATTCACAGGATCAGAAGTATGTCCTGGAAAATCTCGATAAGCTTGTCGTCAAGGCCGCAAATGAATCAGGTGGCTATGGTATGCTGGTGGGGCCTCATGCGTCCAAACAGGAACGCGAGAAGTTTGCTGAACTGATACGTGAAAACCCGAGAAATTATATGGCTCAGCCAACCATTGCTCTTTCCCGTGCGCCGACAATTGTCGACGGTACCATTGAAGGACGCCATGTAGATCTGCGTCCATATATTTTGTATGGTGAAGATATTTATGTCCTGCCCGGCGGCCTGACCCGGGTTGCCCTCCGCAAAGGATCACTGGTTGTCAATTCCTCCCAGGGCGGTGGCAGCAAAGATACCTGGGTGGTGGACGGAGCTCAATAGGTTTCATGAATTGAAGAGGAGACTGCCATGCTGAGCCGTGTAGCAAACTCTGTATATTGGATGTGCCGATATATCGAACGGGCCGAAAATGTCGCACGTTTTATTAATGTCAATCTGAATCTGCTGCTTGATCTTCCCATGGACGAAGGGCAGCAGTGGCAGCCGTTGATTTCCATCACAGGTGATAACGCGTTGTTTGAGCGGAAATATACTGCGTACAATCAGGAAAATGTCATTGAGTTTCTTACCTTTGACAGAAATTATCCGAACTCGATTTCATCCTGTCTCTGGGCGGCAAGGGAGAATGCCCGTTCAGTAAGGGAGATTATCTCAATTGAAATGTGGGAGCAGTTGAATCGTTTTTATATCGAGGTCAAGGATGCGCAGGTGTCTGGATTTGCCCAGCATGACCCGCATACATTTTTTCAAATGGTTAAAATGCATGGACATATGTTTACAGGTCTCCTGTATTCAACCATGTCCCACGGCGAGGCGTGGCATTTTTCCCGGATGGGCCTGATGCTGGAACGGGCTGACAAGATTTCCCGTATTCTTGATGTCAAATATTTTATTCTGCTTCCGAAAGCGGAATATGTCGGCGCACCTTACGATAATATTCAGTGGGCAGCGGTATTGAAGTCGGTCAGCGCGCATGACATGTATCGTAAAATATACCACCGTATCACACCCCGACAGGTTGCTGATTTTTTAATTTTTAACGCAGAATTTCCTCGATCGATTCGTCATTGCATCACTAAGGCACTTTCATCCTTACACCAGATTACAGGTACCCCCTATGGAACTTCTCAAAATCGTTCGGAAAAACTTCTTGGTCGTTTACATGCAGATCTGGATTATACCGACATTGACGAAGTCCTTTCTTTCGGAATGCATGAATATCTCGATTCCTTGCAAGGGCGATTGAACCAGGTGGATGATGAGATAGGCGCCACCTTTTTCAGATATGCTCTGAATGAATTGGAACATTCAGCTTCACAGTAAGAATATTTATCCGTCATCATTTACTTTGTCCCCCAGGATCGGTCAAATAATTTTCGTCATTTTTTGAAATGAATAACCGCTCTTCCTTCTGCGCCGGGCTCAATGGGAAATAGTGTTTGTCAATCCTTGTTCTATGTGCTAAGGAATTATAAGTTATAATAATTTAGCTAAAACAAGGAGATGTCAATGAAAATCAGACTGCTCGTTCTCGCCGCTATTATTATTGGAGTCAGTGGTTGCAGTTCTGCCTATTATGGAGCCATGGAAAAGATAGGTATTCATAAGCGCGATATTATGGTAGATCGCGTTAAGGCTGCCCGTGATTCGCAGAATGAGGCGAAGGAGCAGTTTCTCACTGCCATGGAACAGTTCAAGAGTGTTGTCAAATTCCAGGGTGGGGACCTTGAAGATAAATATAATAAACTTAATGAAACACTTGAGCAAAGCGAAGCAAAAGCCGATACAGTGCGGAAACGCATCAGTGCTGTCGAAGATGTCTCGGAGGCATTATTCAGCGAATGGCGTGGGGAGATCAAACAATACAGCAGCAATTCCCTGCGGCAATCAAGCCAGCGTAAGTATGATGCAACTAAGAGAAAGTATACCGAACTCATTCGGGCGATGAAAAAGGCCGAAGCAAAGCTGGAACCTGCTCTTGCTCCATTACGTGACCAGGTGTTATTCATGAAGCATAACCTCAATGCAAAGGCGATTGCCGGTCTCAGTGATGAACTCTATAGCGTCCAGATAAATGTTGATCAGCTTGTGCGCGAGATTGAGAGTTCCATCGCTCAGGCAGATTCCTTTATTGCTGAACTGAAGAAGCAGTAGTC
>QKJV01000497.1 GCA_003249165.1 Desulfobulbaceae bacterium
TAAAAAGCGACGACCTATTTCGGAGGGTTCGTTCAGCTGACGGTGCATCGTGGATCGAGGTAGAGGGAAGGATGCTGATTCATTTCTGTCTGGCTATAAGCGGTTTTTAATAAAATAGGATAATGTTCCCCGTTTGCCAATTTTTGACTGAAGTTTATGGTGTCGCAAAAGAACTCTTTGAAGGAATTTTATCCAATTTGCGTATGCTTTCATGATGATGCTATCATTGTGAAAATTGCCCACCACAGGCTGGAAACTAAAAGTAGCAAGGCTAAAAATTGTATGATATTCTTGATTTTGTCAAGAAGTTTCGTTGGTATCGCCCTGGGAGAAATAATTGTCTGATGTCCATGCAACAAGATCAGAGTCAGCTGGCTTTTATTATTGTTACCCACGGCAATATTGGAGAAGCAATGCTTGCGGTTGCTGAATACATTTTGGGCAGGAAGCTTGAAAATTTCGTTGCGGTCAAAATTCCTTTTATGGGAGAGTTGCCGAATCTCGTTGGGAGTAGTACCCCGTTTCCTTTTGCCGAACGCCGAAAACTGATCAAAGAGGAGATGCGCAAGGCAAAAAAAAGAGTTGATCAAGGACAAGGGGTCATCGTGCTGGCGGATCTATTTGGCGGGACAGGCTTTAACGTGGCGAACGAACTTCTTGATGCGCAAAATGAATTGATTATTGCCGGCGTCAACCTGCCGATGATTCTGAAGGCTGCCGAAACTGAGCACGGGAGCCCTCTTGAGGTCTCGAAAGAACTCGTCGATCGATCCAGAGGGGCTATCGTCTGCCGTCAAATTGTTTCCAGTAGGGATTAACAAAAGTTATCCGGCGGCATTTTAGTCTGCTGGAGCAAAAAGTTGGATTTTGGGCAGGGACTATTCACTTTCAACTGCTGCTCCGGGTTCACCTTTCTCGCTATGGTCTTTGCGGTTCTGGTGAATCCCGGATTGCCCTGTCTTTTGTTTGAATGAAGAATGACTCACCCGCAACCTGTCCCGCCGCCTGTACAGGCTCCCTTTGATGTGCATTTATGCTGGCGTCCTTTGAGAGCGCTTAAATCTTTACCGCTGTAAATGGCATCCAGCCCCATTTCGATAAACCCGCTCATTGTCACGGGTTTGATTCCCATTTTAGTAAGAATGTCTCTAGGAGAGTCACCCAGGTCATTTACCAGTACCGCCTGGCAGTCTGTGAGCGTTCTGGCCAGATTGTACCAGCGTTGCGGGCCACCGTTCGGCAGGGCAGCAGGCCTTTCTTCAACCATATTGAAAGAGCCATCCTCTTTTTTCTCCCATATCTGAAAACGGACCGCTTCGCCAAGATGCTGATTGACCAGTACTCCCTCAAGAGTTGCAACAGCTACGTAAGGTTTTTCCTGCGCGTTTACCGAAGGCAAGGCCGCACACGCTGAAAGACAGCCGTGCATTTCTTCACTTTTGTCATCTCCCAGTAATCCGACAGCATCGGCACGACATCTGGTACAGTGCCTCATCTGGGGAAGATAGACTTCGGCTTTTTTGCGAAGAGCAGCCATTTTCTGTTTGCTGGGCTCCGGAATGTTTGCAAAGGGAGTGTCGACATTCGGGAACATGGCCATACAGTTAAAAAGATCGGCACCCAATTCTGCCATTTTTTTCGCTACATCCGTAATATGATGATCATTTATGCCCGGAATAGCTATTGAATTAATTTTAACGGTGATTCCGTGTTCTTTGAGTTTGGTAATAGCCTTCATCTGCCGGGCAAGGATGAGTTCCGCTGCCTGGATGCCACGGTAGACCACGTTCCCGTCCCGGACCCAGCTATAAATATTTTTGATGATTTCCGGGTCGATACCATTCACCGTCACCGTAACATGAGATACATCGAGCTCGGCAAGAGCCTCGACATACGGCGCAAGCGCTAATCCGTTGCTCGCCAGGCAAAGAATCATGTGCGGAAATTTTTTCCGGATCAGGCGCATTGTTTCCAGGGTTTCCTCCGGATTGGCAAAGGGATCACCAGGCCCTGCGATACCTGCAACGGTGATGCGAGGTTCTTTTTCGATGACCTTATCCATATAAGCCAAGGCCTGCTGGGGTGTAAGAATCGTACTTGTGACTCCAGGCCGTGACTCATTAACGCAGTCGTATTTCCGGTTGCAGTAGTTACATTTAATGTTGCATTTCGGGGCGACGGGGAGATGAACTCGGCCAAATTGGCCTTTTACCTTGGCGTTGAAACAGGGATGATGGCTGTAGTCTTTTGTCATGACAAACTCCACATTATATGAAATGAAAGTGTTAAAAAATCTTTTCGCTTAAGAAGTGTAACTGCCAACCTGTTGAAATAAATTACATATAGGTGTAACCGACCGAAGAGTCGTTTTGTTTTTTTTCTATCAGGCTGTTAACAACGAGATCAAAAAGCTGCTGCGCACCTCTATAACCCAAGTGAATAATACGCTGCCCGCCTATCCTGTCATGGATTGGGAAACCAACCCTGATCAATGGAATGTTAAGCTTGCGGGCAAGAGCATATCCTTTACTGTGGCCCACAAGCAGATCAGGACCCAATTTTTCCGCTTCTTCGGCAATATCAAAAAAATCCATTCCTTCATATGCCTTGGGTTGTTCAGGCAGCAGATCTTTTGTTACTGCAGCAATAGCATCGGCAAACAAGCCACTTTTCCCACCGGTTGCACAAAGAATAGGTGTCACGCCGATTTCAGCCAGAAATGAGGTCAGTCCCACGACGATATCTTCCTCGCCGTAAATAATAGCCTTTTTCCCGAAGACGTATTTGTGACCATCCACGTATGCGTCAACCAGGCGGCCTCGCTCTTGAATATATTTATCCGGGGTTGCCTTGCCGCTTATCTCTTTGAGGCAATTGAAAAAAATGTCGGTCTCGCCTATGCCGATGGGAAGACCCATCTGAAAACGGGTCATCCCAAATTTTTCTTCCAAAATGGCGCCGCCGGTTCTGGTATGCTCCAGAGTGCGACCAAACTCGATGGAAGCCTTTGCGCCACCCATTTGGCGAATGGCTTCAAGAGGGGTGCCTCCGCCGGGAATCTTTTCGTATTCGAGGAGGGCGGGACCATCCATGGATGTCGACAAGTCTGGCAGCATGGTGGTTTTGATGCCGAAGTCATCCACTATTTCGTGGAGATGACGGTAGTCCGCGGAGGAAACAAAGCCGGGCAGCAGATTAATGCTGTCATTGGCAGCAACAGGCAATTCGCTGAGCTGATTGATGACCGCAGCAACCGCCGCGTGGAAACCTTCCATGTGGGTGCCCGAGTAACTGGGAGTTGAAACATTCACCAATAAAGGGCCGTTTTCATCCCCGAATTCCCGCTCATATTCTTTGATAATCATCGGAACGTCATCGCCAATCGTTTCCGTAAGGCATGTAGTGGCGATACCGATCAGCTTCGGATTGTATTTCTTCGTTACATTTTTCAGGCCGAGCTTGAGATTTGCCGCACCGCCGTATACCGCATGCTTCTCGCTCAGTGAGGAGGAGGCAATGTCAATAGGTTCGTTATAGTGGCTGATTATGTAACGCCGCATATAAGTTGCGCAGCCTTGCGAACCATGCAGGTAAGGAACGCCTCCTTCAATACCGCGAAACGCCATGGAGGCGCCCAGGGGTTTGCACAATTTGCAGGCGTTTGTCGTTGATATGTAATTGGGCATTTTGCTCATGATAACCTCCTTGCATTTCCGCTTTCCTTGCGGGGAACGAACTTCCATACGGGGCTCATGACAGATGAGTAAATTTCTCTGGCGAAATTAAGCATGCCTTCAAAGCCCGCCAGCGCCTCTTTCCGCTCATGATTGTGATCACAAAATCCAACACCGAGTTTGTAGGCAATCGGCCGTTCCTTTACCCCTCCCACGAAAACATCCACCTCTTTTTCCTTGAGGAAGGAGGTCAGTTCCAATGGGTTTGAATCATCAACGATGATGGTTCCCGGATCAGTAATTTGTGCCAGTTCCTCGTAATCTTCCTTCGTCCCTGTCTGAGAGCCTACCATTACGACATCCATTCCAATCAAACGAA
Organism: Desulfobulbaceae bacterium; assembly: GCA_003249165.1. Taxonomy (GTDB): domain Bacteria; phylum Desulfobacterota; class Desulfobulbia; order Desulfobulbales; family SURF-16; genus SURF-16. The sequence continues at coordinate 4,054 of QKJV01000497.1, forward strand.
ATGCCTTGACAAGGGAAAAAGCCTTGAAGGAACCACCCACATAAATTGCCGCTTTTTTGCCGCTCAGGGCCTTTTTGTAACGCTGCAACTCCGGATAGATTCTGGCAACCTCTTCCTGAACAAGCTGTTTTGTCCGGTTCATAATGTCCGGATTTTTGAAAAAACGGGCAACATCATAGAGAGCTTCGGACATATCTTCGATACCAAAATAGGAGACCCTGATAGAGGGGATTCCATATTTTTCCTCCATCATGTTGGCGAGATCCATTGTTGCACCTGAGCACTGCACCACGTTTAACGCAGCCCCATGAGCTCTGCGGATATCATCAATTCGGCCATCCCCGGTGATGTTGGCAACGACCTCAATCCCCATCCTCTTGAAATAGTCATGGATAATCCAGATTTCACCAGCCAGGTTAAAGTCCCCAAAAATGTTAATGCTATATGGGGAAATACCGCTTATGTCTCCGGTACCGATGAGGCGGAACATCGCGTTGCACGCAGCTTTATAACCCGATCGCTTGTTCCCCTTGAAACCTTCTGATTGAACAGGAATGACAGGTATACCCTTCATTTCACTTACTTTGCGGCAGACCGCTTCAAGATCATCGCCGATGATGCCGACGATACAGGTAGAGTAGACAAAGGCGGCTTTTGGGCTGTGTCGGTCGATGAGTTCTACAAGAGCGTTCTCCAGTTTCTTTTCGCCGCCGAAAATAACATCACGTTCCTGGAGATCAGTGGAAAAACTCAAACGGTGGAGTTCCGGTCCGGAAGAAAGGGCCCCACGGATATCCCATGTATAGACAGCGCAGCCGATTGGGCCATGCACCAGGTGCAGAGCATCAGCGATTGGATAAAGAACAACACGGGAGCCGCAAAACACACAGGCCCGCTGGCTGACAGCACCGGCAAGACTGTCTTTATTGCAGGATATGGCAAAAGGTTTTTCTCCCTTTCGGTATATCTGATCTTCCCTTTCTTTTAAGGTAATAGCTTCCATTTATGGTCCCTCGTAGAAAAATTATATGAGGATCAAAAGAATGTAGATTTCGAAGTAAGTTGACTTTGTGGTATAGCAACGGGTGTGCCATAGAATGTTTTTGTTTGATTAGTCTTGTAATTTCAATGCATTATGGGCTTTATTTCCTGCGTGGCCATGTAGCATTCTTGCAGCGGAGGTCTTGTATTTGTCGTGAAGGTTACAAAAATGAAAATCGAAGACAATTTTGTCGGATGGGAAGGTGGAATAGATGCAAGATAGGTAAAGAGTCTAAATTGTCCCCTCATTTATGCGAACAGGAGCTGACTCGAAGATTTTGAGTCAAGTGTAAACCTGTTTAATATGGGCAGAGACCAAATCGATTCCGTAGAGGGATAAATTTACTTTTGCTGTGGATGTGGGATTTTTTTGTTGTCGGAAGAGTCGTTTGGCTTGTTAACAAGCTCCTGTAGTTCTTCTGCCAGAGCCAACATGGCTGGAATTTCATCCATGCTTGGTGCCTTTCTGTTGTATGTGTCAATGTCGCAGATTTCCTGATATGCATCCAAGGCGATAAGCCGGTCTTTCATTGCTGAAATTTTGCCGGGGAAATGCTCTTCCATTGCTGCAACCAGATCTTGCATGGTGTGGTTATATGGCAAATGCCCGTACTGCATGAGAGCACCCATCACCAGTTTTTCGATTGCCATGCCGATCAAATTGTAAAGGATCTCCGCGGTAAACACCTGCTGCCGGACGGCAAATCCGCGTCGCGCAGTATTGAGGTATTGCTCTCCTTCCTGGAGGTATTGCTCCCAACCTTTGATGGCGTGTGATTTTATATCACTGAAGCTGACTAAATCTGATTGAAAAACAGATGAAGGCATA
>QKJV01000269.1 GCA_003249165.1 Desulfobulbaceae bacterium
CATATCTTCCAAAAGATTTTGTAGTCTCCATGCCCCTCTCTCATCAAGCTGCCTGGGCAGCAAGCGGGGAAAAAATTCGACCACAGTTACTTTTTTCCCTCTTTTTCTGAGTGCTTTGCCTGTTTCAAGCCCGAGCAAACCGCCGCCGATGAGGAGAGCCGTGTCGCATATTTCCGAAAAAGAGATTATCTGTTCGGCATCGATTACGGAGCGTAAGGTGAATACTCCATTTTTGTCGACACCTTGGATTGGCGGAACAAAAGACTTGCTGCCGGTTGCCATTAAGAGAACATCATAGAAAAATTTTTCATTGTCGGAGGAAGCGACCCATTGTTGGTCGGGATCACCACTGGTGATGTGCACCCCGGTCCGCAGATTAATCCTGCGTTCGCTATACCATTCAGGCTTTTTTACAATAAGGGTATTTTGATCGATTTCACCGCTGATATAATCATTGAGCCTGATCCGGTAATAAAAAGGGAGTTTTTCATCGGTTAAGATTGTGATCTCTCCTTGATCATCATGCTTGCGGATGTTTTCGGCAGCCGTTGTCCCCGCAACGCCATTACCTATAACAAGATATCGTTTCATTGGATTTCCCTCCTTCCGGATTGACTAAGTAAAGATAATACTGAATTTTATTTGGGTGAGAAACATATTTTTGAAAGTCACCTGGTAAACTCATACAGAACCGTTTTATGAAAGCGTTTGCAGATCCTATTGTCCTTTATTGATTTTGTTTTTGCTTTTGTATGCTTAATACAATTGTTTTTTTCCTCCTCAGACTCAGAGGAGAGCGGGATAAAGTCAACTGGCAAGAAAGTGGAATAGTATGTCCAGTCAAGAATCACTAGCTTAAATTCCTTAAGATGCCGCATGTCGTTGTCGTCAAGAAATTTGGGCAAAAACTCTGCCAATTTTGAATGCGACATGTTTCATAGGTACTTCACTCCGCTTTGCCTTTGTCTCGATAATATGTTGTCTAAAAACGTTTCTATTTTGTGATGCTGCCATCTTCATCTTGCTTCCTGTTGCATAGCAAGGTTTGCCCAATTTCTATATTTGCCATTCTTTATTTATATTTTTCAATAATTCTGGAATGTTATTGCGCTGTGGTTCTGGAGCGTTTCACGGTCAATATAATTATGCCAGCGAGTTATTGTTTTAAATCTTATAACCCAGAAAATTCAGTTCTTACTATTTGACAGACTTCATCAGTTTGTCATAGAATCTATTGAACGGTCCTCATACTTTTGTGAAGAAACGCGTAGCAAAGTCCCAGTATAAACTTTTATCTAAAGGGCTGGAAAACAATCCAGACCCCGGTATTTATGGAAACAGCTCCACTGCAGGTTCTCGTTGTCGACAATGATCCTTTTTTTCTGAAGCTTCTTGAGGAGTTTCTCAAACGGGACGGGCATACGGTTCTTTGTGCGTTAAATGTGTTCCAGTGTCTTGATATCATCGCCGAGGCAACACCTGATATTATCTTCCTTGACTTGATTATGCCGCATCTCGGCGGAGATGATCTGTGCAGGATTATACGCAATCATTCCCGCCTTCAGGATGCCTATGTGGTCATTATCTCAGCAGTTGCTCTTGAACAACCCGTAGACTTTTACACCTTTGGGGCGGATGCCTGTATCGCGAAAGGGCCCTTCAAGGATGCAAAGGTTCATATTCAAGAGGTTATCAAGGAAGCACAAAATCCCCGCAAAGAATACCCGCTGCAGCAACTTCGTGGGGCTGAAAATCTCTATTCAAGAAAAATTACTCAGGAGTTACTGCAACAGATTGATCATCTCCGGGTGATTCTAAAAAGCATGTCGCAAGGAATCATAGGGATTGCAGAAAATCGAATCATTTATGCGAACTCCAGTGCTGCAGAAATGTTGCATGTTTCTGCTGAGGTGATTCTTGGTTCTCATATTTCATCAACTCTCCCGTCAGCGCTTCTTGATATTTTAAAAACAGGTTTAAACAGCGATGAGGAAAGAAAGCAAGTCCTGCAAAAAACCACGGTGCAGTTCAACGACCGCCAATTTATTGTAGAAGAACTTTCCATGCGGGGCAATAGTAGCGAACAAATATTCGTTCTTTCTGATATTACAGAGAAAAAACGGATGGAGTCCGTCATTGAGGCCGCAAATCTGACAGAGAATCTCGGTTATGTTTTTTCTGGAATCAGGCATGAGATTGGTAATCCCGTTAATTCTATTAAAATGGCGCTCAGTGTTTTGCAGAGAAACCTTGAAGAATATGATCAGAGGACAGTGCGAGAGTTCCTCGATCGGTCTCTCGAAGAGATAAAGCGGATCGAATATTTATTGAAAGCTTTGAAAAACTATAGCCTTTTTGAATGCCCAGTTGCACAGGCTATTCCCATCTTCGATTTTTTGAGAGACTTTGTCGCGCTCATTCGAAGTGATTTCCAGAAAATGCATATCCAGATCAGTATGGATGTCGTAGATAATAATTTGATCGTATATGCCGATTGTCGTGCCTTACACCATGTAATGCTCAATCTTTTTACAAATGCGGCGGATGCATTAAAAGAGGTGGAAAATCCGAGAATCGTAATCAGCTGCGATGAAAAGGGTGATATGATGCAGATCAAGGTGGATGACAATGGTAAGGGAATCCCCGAAGGTGATCACGAGCATATCTTTAAACCATTTTTTACCTCTAAAAAAGCTGGAACCGGGCTGGGGCTTGCGATAGTCAGAAAGATGCTGACAGCCATGCATGGTTTTATAACTATCGAAAGTTGCCAGGGGGTCGGTACCTCTGTAACCATATTTTTACCAGTATCTGAACATGGAACAATACCTGAAAACTCTGCTTATTATTGATGATGACAAATTGTTTTGTGATGCAGTTGGCTCGTTTTTTCATACAGAACAGTTTCGGGTCGCCTGTGCCTACACTGGAGAGCAGGGGCTTAATTGGTGCAGGAAAAACAGAGTCAATGTTGTCCTTCTCGATCAGCATCTGCCTGACTGCGAAGGGACAAATATCTGTCAGCAAATTCTTGCTTGTAATGATCAGACCAAGATTATATTCATCACTGCTTTTCCAAGCTTTGACCATGCTGTACAGGCTTTACGAAATGGGGCGCACGACTATATTTCTAAGCCCATGGAGCTTGAAGAGCTGAAACTTGCTGTTGATCTTGCCTACAGGACGGTAGAGCTTGAACACTTTGAGCAAATCCAGGAGTTCCGCAACCGTCAGGATTCGAGGAAAAACACCTTGCTTGGATTGCGTGGTGGGCTTGCCCATATTCGGGAGTTGATCGAGCGTGCTGCGGATAACAGCTCTCCTGTTCTCATAACCGGCGAAACCGGTACAGGGAAAACCGTGGTGGCCAAGACTATTCACTACCTTGGCGGTAACTCTAAGCGACCCTTCATTGATAGTAATTGCGCGGCACTGCCAGAAAACCTAATAGAGTCGGAGTTGTTCGGATATGAAAAAGGAGCCTTTACTGGTGCCATCACCCGCAAAAAAGGACTCTTTGAAATGGCAGACGGAGGAACACTCTTTCTTGATGAAATTGGAGAAATGCCAATACATCTGCAGCCTAAACTGCTTGGTGTACTTGATAACGGCGTTTTCAGACGGTTAGGAGGGGAGGTGGAGTGTTCAACTCATGTCCGCATTATCGCCGCGACTAATATTGATCTCGAGCAGGCTATCAGCAAAAAAAAATTCAGGGAGGATCTTTATTACAGAATGAGTGTTATGCGTATCCATCTTCCGCCATTGCGAGAGCGAAAAGAGGATATCGCCAGACTTGCAGAGCATTTTCTGGCCGCCATTGCCCCTGATAGACAATTTACCATCTCAGCAGAAGAGATTTCCCACCTAAAGGGTTATGATTGGCCGGGAAATGTCCGTGAACTGAGAAATATAATTGAAAGATCTATTATTCTCAGTAATGATCGGTGTGTGTGCCCCTCAAAACTCATTCAGCAGAAGAGTCAGGCTGATTTTTTACCATTGGAAAACTTTTCGGCAAGCACCTCAACCCATCCTCTTCTTTCACTCGCAGAGATGGAGAAGCAGTATATCCAGAGTGTGCTTGATCTTTGCAAGGACAACCGCTCACAGGCTGCAAAAGTTCTTGGTGTTGCCCGTTCCACCCTCCTTAGAAAGATAGAGCTCTATGCGCTCGATACTGGTGTAGCAAATCGCTAGACTGCCGCAAAATAGGTCACCTGTTTTCGATCGCTTCATTTCCCTAACTTCCAGTCAATCCTTAACTTCTTAACTAACATATTGATAACATGTAATATTCTGTTTTGTGTCGTTCTGGCATATTCTATGCTTAAACCAACTGCATTGAATATAACCCAAAAATCAACCTTCTAGATACAGATTGCTCATGAAAAAGGTTTTAATAGTAGATGATGAAACGCGATTGCTCCAGAGCATTGAGGCAGGTCTGAAAAGCTACCTTAATGAGTTTAACGTAGTCACCGCTAAAAACGGGAAGGAGGCTGTTCATTTCCTGGAACGTGAAAATATCAATCTTGTAGTGACGGATCTTCGTATGCCGGAAATGGATGGATTTGAACTTCTTGCTCAACTGACAAGTGTTCATCCTTTTATGCCGACGATTGTCATGACGGCTTTCGCAACACCTGAAATCGAGGATAGGCTTAATGCATCCGGCACTTTGAAACTGTTGGAAAAACCTATTGATATTGAAAAGCTGGCGCACGCGATATGTGAAGGACTCAGGCAGAGCAGTAATGAAGGGGCACTGGCCGGTTTCTCTCTTGCGAATTTCCTGCAGTTGCTGGAAATGGAGAAGAGGACCTGTCTGCTCAACATTCAGGACGGCAATATACATGGTCATATTTATCTTAACAAGGGAGAGGTGTATGCGGCTGTCGCTGAGGGGTTGAAGGGGGAAGATGCGGTATATCGTCTGCTGTCATCGGATCATGTAAACATCACCTTTCAAAAATTGCCTAAGAGAAAAATACAGCAAACGATCAAAATACCTTTGATGTCATTACTTATAGAAGCGATGCGGCGCAAAGACGAGAAGATGAGTGAATCATCTTCTCCTGTAAAAAACCAGGAAAGAGACGCTGAAAAAGGAGAATCTATCAATGAAAATGTAACTGAGCAGCAGCCTCCTGAAACAGTAGACATTCCTTCGACAACTAAGGAAAAACAGCTTGCAACCACGCAAGAAATCAACGTAGGAGAAGACAAAATGGGTAACGTAGAAGATACATTAGGTAGATTGGCGGAAATCGAAGGATTTATGGCGGTAGGCATTTTCACTCCCAATGGTGAAATGGCAGCCCAAGTAAACAAATCCAATCTGAAACTGGTGGAAATCGGCTCTCTGGCAAATGATGTTCTCTTAAAAGCACAGAAGGCTACAGACATTATGAACGTCGGACGTGGGCAGATTGTTCATATCGATGCACCAAAGGCGCATGTTATAGCTCGCTGCTATAATGAAAATGAAGATTTCTCTCAGAGCAAGGCCGGTAAAGTACATATTCATATAGTATTACTTCTTAGTAAAGACGGAAATCTTGCTATGGGCAAAATGAAACTTGAGTCTGTTATAAGGGATGCTGCTGTAGAATTTCGTTAAGATTTGTTCTCAGCTTTCGAAATTGCTTGTTTGCCTTAAAAATTCAGCATAACTAGTTGCAAACATGATAGGTTAAGATGCAATGCTCTTCACTTTCAGACATGTTGATCTTGTGAAAAGATCAATAATAAAACAAGAAGGAAGAGCATTAATATATACGATCTCTTTCAAAGAGATCAATAAGCAAGACGTCTGCAAAAAGAAAGCGAAAACAAGAAAACACTGACGGTTATTACCTGTCTTGACATTTCTCCTTTTTTTATCCTCTTACTTTCGT
>QKJV01000141.1 GCA_003249165.1 Desulfobulbaceae bacterium
ATCCCAAAATAAAACGGTCCGCATTTTTCATGTCCATGTTGCGCTTCTGCCAACAAATCATGAGGTACGGGCAACCAGAACATTCCATCCATTCCACCTGGTTTCAGCGTTCTTTTCATGTAATTATCAAGATTGTCCCGTTCTTCCTTGCTCAATTCATCAATTACAAACTGTCTCATTTTCTTTCCTTATCACCATGTTTCCCTCGGGCTCTCTTTTACTTGCTTCACAAGCTCCGGGCGCAATTGCTGCAATTTTTCTTCAAATTCCTTGGAGTATTGCCGGAGGACATCCTCTGTTTCAATGACATACGGCGTTATTAAAACAAGAAGTTCTGTCTTGTCTTCAACATCTTTCTGATATTTAAATAAATTACCTAAATACGGAATATCCATCAGGAAAGGTACTCCACTCTGTGTTGTGGTTGTGTTTCGATCAATTAACCCTCCCATCAGGATGGACTGTCCGTTTTTCACTGCCAGCTTGGTCTGCAGTTCACGTTTTGAAATTTCCGGCGAACTTATATCTGAGGTTGTATTTTCAGTAGCTTTACTAACTGTCTGGCTGACTTCAAGCAGGATAATGCCATTATAATTTATTTGGGGTGTTACTTCCAGTATGACACCGGTATCTTTATACTGCACTGTTTTATCAACCTGACTTGTGGTGGTTATATTCTCTGTGACAGTTGTAACAATTGGGACTTGCTTGCCGACATTGACAGATGCCTTTTCGTTATTCAAAACCAGTATCTGGGGTGAGGAAAGTATGGCAATATTGCTTCTACTCGCTAATGTTTGTAGAAATCCCGTGACATCACCCGCACTTAATGAATATGAAAATCCACTTGGATTCCCGTCTGATGTAACACCTACTGCCTGAAACTCCGTGCCAAATGCATACCTGTTCTTGGAGATAAACCATTCAAGCCCGAGCTCCAACTCGTTTTTCAGCTCTATTTCTGCAACCAAGACCTCTACCAGCACTTGTCGGGGTAAATTATCAAGCCTTTCCAGCAATTTAACAATACGGGTGTAATCAACAGGTAAAGCACGTATCATAACAATATTCCTGTCATCGTCGGCAAAGACAACAGGTTCCCCCATAAATCGAAGAGAAGAAAGTGTTTTACCTCCTGCTTTCGAAAGTGGGGATGAGTCATTTTTTTTCGCCAATTCCGACTGATATTTTTTCTGATCAGCGGTTTTTTGGGCCCTTGAAGAAGATGATGAAGTTTTTATTTTGGTTTTATCTGGCGTTGTATCTGAGGTATCGTCCTCGGTGATCAATTGATTGATCAGGTCTGCAAGTGATGATGCAACGGAATTGCGAACATTATAAATGTATATATTATCTCTGTCCTGTGCGGGAACAACGTCAAGCTCCTTGATCCATTCAACGCCATTCAGCACCTGGCTTTCACTGTTCGCTGCGACCATCAGCGAATTGACCCGCTCAAGGGGGACGATTGTTATTCCCTCAAAATCTTTGTTATTGATTTTAAGCGCCGTAAAAATTTCCAGGAGTTCATCACGTAGTTCATATATCGGCGCATTATCAACCCGGACTAAGCGTATATGCAGTTTGGCAAGAGGCGAAGTGTCAACACGTGCGATAATTCGCAGAATATCCATCACTTTGCTTTCGTAGTCGCTGACAAGCAATGTATTCTGCTGTGGGAGATTATAAATAGCCCCCTGACCCGAAAGATATGGTTCGACAATTTTTAAGGCTTCTTTTGATGGTAGATAGGCAAGGGGCACAACCTGAATGATGAACTCCGGAGAATTTTGCAGGCCGTGAATTGACTCAGGTCCATTGACCCGCTCATTTCCCGGTTTTTTAGCCACATAAATATATTGGTAATCTCCTTCACTCCGAATATCCAGACCATTGATATGCAATATCTTGGTAAACACATCATAAAGTTGATTTACAGGTATTTTACTGCCTGAATGAATGTTAACAACACCTTTTACCTGAGGATCGATAATGTAATTGATGTTGAGCGCTCCAGCTATTACCTGAATGACTTCATAAATATCCGCATTGTCAAAGTTGAGCAATATTCCATCTGAATCGGCAGCGGAAGGAATAACTTGCGGCTTATCACTTTTTTCAATTGCTGAAACCTGTGTTTCTAAACTCGACAGGGTCTTCTGCTGTGGAGCAATTGTTTTAATCTTTTCCCTTGGCGCTACCTTATCTTTCTGTTCTTCAGCCTCAAGTATGACTGATTTGTTTTCCTCTCGCTGTATTGCCTTATTGGCTTTAGCCATATCTATCGGAGGGAGGTCGAACCTGTTTAAGTATGTACATCCGCTGGTTAAGAGTAAAAATATTAACAGCGCAACTGAAGTTAAACGCAAACAGATTCCGTTAGTTGTGATGCCCTTCTTTGCAGAAAAGGTATTCGGCTGAAAAATTTCTTTTCTACCCTTCATAGATAACCTTTTATTGATATTACCAACGTGCAAATATCCTTCTTTTTATGTAAACTTTCTGTGGATCATTCATTAGTTACCGGCTTCCGGGTTGCTTTTTTATGGTTTTTACCGATCCCATCATCGAAGTATTCCTTTTTAGGCTGTTTCGCTGGTTATTTTTTAAAGTGCTTCCATTCTGTCTTGTTTTCGTGTCCCCTCGCTTCGGAAGAATAGGCGCAGCTATACGAGCTTTTTGGGGATCGTTTAATTTTTTTTCTATTGATTCCAATCCATTGCTAAATACAATCCGATCCGGCTCAATTGCAATAACTTTGTATCCACTGAATTTTGTCCCAACGGCCAATTGCATGTAATTTCTTTCCTTATCCCGAGAATCCACCTGAGTCGGCCGCATCCTTCTATTCTGAGGTGTACTCGGCCGGGGTAATGTATAAACAACAAGCCCTTTCCTCACCTCCCCAACTATAATCGAACCTGCGTAAAAAACATTATCCATATCAACAGTCGGGCCAGGCCTGTTCACTTCTTTTGCTTCACCAAAACGCTCTTCACCTTGGACAGAAATCAATCGCTCTTCGTTGAACAGATACCCATGATTCAGGTTCGGCAGAGGATGAGGAACTTGCGGATAAAAATTTACTTCCTTTTCAGCCATCAATATTTTCTGCTGTTTATTATTACTGGGTTCATCCACAGAAACTGACAGGGGATCAGAAAACAATTCTACCGTGAATTCTTTAACCAGAAATATAAACATCAGGCTTAAAGCTATGGCAGAGATGAATTTAAACATTGTCGAGAGCGTAGAAACCTTTCAGATCTATAAAAATCTTCATATCGCTATTTTTATATGGCTTCAGAATAAAACTTTCCACCTGAAAATACTTGTCAGAACGATAAAGCGCTGCAATAAAATCAATAAATTGATTCTGACTACCTGATAATCTGAGTTTAATCGAGATTTCATGAAAATTTTTCGATCCATTTTTGCCGACACCACTAGCAATCGGCCTGATCGATTCCGGTTCCAGGCCAACTTTTGTCACCAATTCCTGAAGCATAATCTGCATTGATGACGATACTTCTTCTTCAGATCTCCCTTTAAATAAATAATTTTCAACGACTGTTGCTTTCTGTTTCAGTTGTTCGATTTTCTTTTCTAATGCTGGGAGTTGATAAACAGTCTCCTGATATTGTGACAGCAGGTTCAGTTTGTCATTCATTTCAGATATCTGGTCAGTATAAAATCCTGCACTAAGCCGAGCGATATTCAACAGTAGCAGTATCCCTCCCAACGTCAAAATCAAAACCTTTCGGTCCAAACCTTTCAAATACAGGATAACCTGATTCATTGTCTGCTGATCTCCACGTTAAAGTAGGTTTGATTATTTCTCCTGCTTGTTGCTTTAAGCTTCGCATTGCCTAACACGTCCAGTTTGGAAGTGAGTATACCGACATCATCAGTGTAGCCCTGTAGTTCTATATCGCCGGTTTTATCATCCATCCGCAGTTGATCAAGATAGCTGTTTTCCGGTAATGTTTTCGTCAATTTCTCCAGCAAACTGATGATGTCTATATTTTTGCCCACGTCTTCAATCTGTCCAATGACACCGTTTAATTTTTTCGTCTCAACCCGCAACTGCTCAACTTCTTTCACGGTTGGAAGCAATTTCTCTATCTCTCCATCTACCATCTTTAAACCTGTAAAGACTCTGTACTCTTTTACTGCTCCGGTAAGAAGAAGCGTCACCAAGTTCAATATACAAAGAATTATAAGGGCGTAGCGCATATAATCCGGCCTTCTGAAGGCTTCCGGCAGCAAATTAAAATCTTTCAGAATCGGCTTCTCTTTAAGCAAAACATTGGCATCAAGATATCCATTGTTTTCAACCCAATCGGGTCTGTACACGTTTTTCCCTGCTTTTAAGGTAGCCAATTCTTCAATTGTTGGTTCAGAGTGACAGAGTAGTCGGTCAATGACTTTTTGCTTGTTGAATAAAAATAGTTTTGGAAAACGAGCCGGCAGCAGCAAACCCCATTCCTTACTTCTTCCAAGTCTGGTCACATAACGCTGGCTTTCGGGGTAAAGCCCGTTGAGCTTGAGCCCGTGTGTTACGAGTTCCTTAAGCAAAGACTCAACATAGTCTTCACTTACTGCATATATACAAATGTCGTAATGCCCTTTCCCTCGGACTGCGGTGGAGGCGGAAAATGCTTTTCCATCAAAAGGCGCAAACATAGCAAGTTGATAGCGGATAGCCTGCTTTATATCCGTTGTTTGCAATGGCAGCGTTATTTTTTTAAAAAAAAGAAGATCTTCCGCCAAATAGAGAACCACACGAATGGCGGCAATATTTTTTCCGGCACAATACCGCAAAAGCCTATTGCCGATGCTGGCTTCCGGCATCGCAATTAATTCTTTCTCTTTTTTAAAAGATGAACTGATATACAGTTCGTCTTGCCTTATGAGTATTTCTACCAGATCATTCATATCCCACCTTCTTTCCAGGCAAGATAATTTATTCTAGTTCCCTGCAGCACAATGAGTGAATAAACTTCAACTGAACCACCCCTTTCCTCATCATCTTGCAAATCTCTACCGGCATTGCCACGTGGAATACCACGAGCATAAATCGTGTAGTACCTGTTCCTGCCAGCTGAATAGGTTAATCCATCAGAGCATTGGCTAAATCGTTCATCGCCGAGGATCTGCCTCGCCTGGACTTGGTTCAGGTCTCCATACATTCCTCGGGCGTCATAGTATGCCTTTATTTTTTTCTCATCTCCTTCTGTCAAAAATTCCAGCATACGCGGAGTTAGGCTGTTAAAATTAATTAATCCTCTTTCGTTATGCACGGTGAATATCTCACTGGCCTTAAACCGATCAGCAAGCACTGATGTGCCATGCACCAGAAAAAACTCGGATGGATCCATAATTTTGCCATTTCTCGGAATATATGGATCTTTCAAACTCTGATATGTTTCAAGTTCCGCTCCGTTGATATGATGAAGATCATCACTGTCTTCCCAGTCAAGCAGGGAATCGATTATTATATCTTGCTGCTCCTCTTCGATTCCGTAATATTCCAGCAGCAGTTTCAGCAGAGGCTGGTTGAGCTTATTCAAGTCAAACTTCCCTGATTCATTCACCACACAATAACGAATTTGGCCGGTCTCCAATATGGCTGTGTATTCGTATCCTTCCAGAAACTTCTCATAGTCTTCAATATATTCAACAGGCTTGTCAAGAAGTCTGAAAATGCCCAAGTTTATTCCTCCTTCGGCCAAACATTGACCGACCGCCTGTGACTTTTCATTCATGGCGATTTTCATTTCTGTCCTGACACTTAGAATTAGCTCTACAGCAAGAAATGAGATCAAAAGCATTATTACAACGACAATTACCAGTGCAAATCCATCTTGTGCCCTGTTTTCGCCTTTTAGC
>QKJV01000179.1 GCA_003249165.1 Desulfobulbaceae bacterium
TTTTCTGTCGAATTGGGATCTGACGGCCTGGCTGCAGTTAATGAATTTCTTCAACGCGGCGAGAGGGCAGGAATATTTCCTAAGATAGAGACGGAAACAGTAATTGCATAAATAAATTAATACTCTAATTACTGGCCTATATTTTTGATAATAATTCCTAAAAGCCTTGAATGCAGAATTAAATTAGGGTATACAGAAAAGCATTGAAGCTTGACAATTTATGGTCAGAGGCTATATTGCTTCCCTGCCTAACTTCATGGAATTTAACCATATACCGCCCCTTGTCGGATAATTGCCGCAAGGAATCAACGGTAATTGACATCATTAAACACCAGAGCAGGAAAATGTTATGAAAATCACAGGCTCACAGGCATTATTGAAATGTCTGGAAGAACAGAAGGTGGATACAATCTTCGGTTTTCCCGGAGGCGCGGTCATCGATTTGTACGATGAAATTCTGGCAGCAGACAAGCTTACTCACGTGCTTGTTCGGCATGAACAGGCTGCTGTACATGCAGCCGATGCCTATGCCAGAGTTACTGGAAATGTGGGGGTCGCGCTAGTAACATCCGGCCCTGGGGCTACAAATACCGTAACAGGAATAGCCTCGGCCTATATGGACTCGATTCCGATTGTAGTTTTCACCGGTCAGGTTCCTACCGGCCTTATCGGCAACGATGCCTTCCAGGAGGTTGACATTGTCGGCATAACCAGGCCGTGCACCAAGCATAATTACCTGGTGAAAAATATCGATGATCTGGTTCCAACTATCAGAGAGGCATTTTATATCGCCAGAACTGGGAGACCAGGCCCGGTTCTCATCGATCTTCCCAAGGATGTGATGAATTCCAAAATCGTTTTTCCTGAACCTCAGGAGGTTCGGATGCGGACTTACCGGCCAACTTATGAACCGCATCCCGGGCAGATTGAAAAGGCTTGCAAGGCTATTCTGCGAGCTAAGAAACCGGTTATTTATGCAGGCGGAGGTGTTATCCTGTCCAATGCCCATGAAGACCTGACCCTTCTGGCCAGGTCGGCCAATATTCCGGTTACCATGACGCTTATGGGATTGGGAGGTTTTCCGGGCACTGATCCGTTATCTATGGGTATGCTTGGAATGCATGGAACATATTATGCCAACATGGCGGTCGCCAATTGTGACCTCCTTATTGCCGTCGGCGCCCGTTTTGACGACAGGGTAACAGGAAGGGTTGACGCCTTTGCTCCACATGCCAAAATTATACATATCGACATTGATCCGACTTCCATAAGTAAGAATGTCAAGGTCCATGTGCCGATCGTTGCCGATTGCAAGCATGCTCTGACTGCGATGAACAGCTGGTTTGCCCGCAGTTCTGAGTTCGATCCTCAGGCCGAGAAGGAAAGTCATGAGGTTTGGTTGCAACAGATTGATCAGTGGCGTGCCGCCCATCCTCTTGGATATCTTGAAAAAACGGATGTGATCAAACCCCAGTTTGTTGTTCAAAAACTGCATGATCTGACAGGCGGTGATGCAATCATTACCACTGAGGTAGGTCAGAATCAGATGTGGGCTGCTCAGTTTTACCATTTCAACCATCCCCGGGCATTTATGACTTCTGGCGGACTTGGTGTAATGGGGTACGGGTTTCCAGCTGCAATCGGAGCCCAGATGGCGGCTCCCGACCGGACCGTTATTGATATTGCCGGTGACGGCAGTATCCAGATGAACATTCAGGAAATGGCAACTGCAATGCAGTATAAACTGCCGGTTAAAATAGCAATCTTGAATAATAATTTCCTTGGTATGGTTCGCCAGTGGCAGGAGCTCTTTTATAACAAGAAATATTCGGCAACGACTCTTGATGTAGCACCGGATTTTGTCCGTTTGGCCGAAGCGTACGGTGCTGTCGGCCTGAGAGCGACAAAACCGAGTGAGGTGGAACCGGTTATCAAGGAAGCTCTGTCGACTAAAAATCTGGTTATAATGGATTTTATCATTGACAGGGAAGAAGGTGTTTATCCGATGGTTCCCGCTGGTAAAGCGACAACAGAAATGCTTCTGGTTTAGGCCGGAAAGAGATAAAAAAACAGGTTATCCTTATGAAACATACCATATCCGTACTCTTGCAGAATAAACCCGGAGTTCTTTCCCGTGTTACTGGCCTGTTCAGCGGGAGGGGCTTCAACATTGAAAGCCTCTCCGTTGCTCCAACCCTGGAAACTGATGTTTCCTGCCTGACCTTGGTAACGGAAGGAGATAATGCCATTGTTGAGCAGATCACCAAACAGTTGCATAAGCTCATCGATGTCATTAAAGTAACAGATATCAGTGAGTTTGAATATGTTGAACGGGAGATGGCGCTGATCAGGGTTAAGGCAGAACCTTCGACCAGAGCCGAGATTTTGCGTATTTGTGATATTTTCCGAGGCCGGGTTGTAGACGTCAGTGCGAAAAGTTACGCCCTTGAGGTAACAGGTACCTGTGACAAGGTTCAGGCGATGATTGATATTCTGCGGCCAATCGGAATTCAGGAAATCGTTCGAACTGGTACTATCGCCATGACTCGCGCCAGCAAGAAATATTAATCGAGGGGTTTCCGCTTATCGTTTCGGGGCGGAAAGAACGATCATTATCATGGCAATAAACCGGTGTCCCGCAGGATACCGGTTTATTGCGTTCGGGAGCGAGAGACATTTCTCTTCTTCTATCGGCACATGGGATAGGATAAATGAAAGAACAGCACATACCGGTCGCGAGGGAAGGGTATCCTTTTATTGGTTTTTCGGCGTTGACCACTGTTATATTCTCCTTGCTCGGCTATGATATTATCGCTTTCTGGACTCTGCTCTTAACCGCCTTCGTGCTTTATTTTTTCAGAGATCCGAGCCGGGTTGTTCCTGCTGCTCCGGATGTTTTAGTCTCGCCCGCTGATGGAAAAGTGATCCTGGTTGAAAAGGTTTTCGATGACCGGTTTGTCAATGAACAGGTTTACAAAGTGAGCATCTTCATGAACATTTTTAACGTTCATGTTAACAGAGTTCCTTTCCCCGGCAGGGTGACTTCTATCACCTATTCTCCCGGCCGTTTTTATTCTGCCGACAGTGATCGAGGAGCCTTGGAAAACGAGTTTTGCGCAGTCACCATGTCCACCGATACGGAACTTCGATTTGCTGTTGTTCAGGTTGCCGGACTCATTGCACGCCGCATTGTCTGTTGGGCTGAAGAGGGCGATTTTCTAAGACGAGGCGAGCGTTTTGGCCTTATTCGTTTTGGTTCAAGGGTTGATCTCTATTTGCCTCTTAAAACCCAGCTTGAGGTCTCCATCGGTCAGAAAGTGAAGGCTGGAGAGACGGTGCTGGGGTATCTTTCCTGATTATTTCTTCGAAATTATAGTGCGTTGCCTAATATTTGATATATTATAGCCGTGGAACATCTGTTTTTATTAATGTTAGGGAAATTGCCAAGCCGGTAAAAGCCTCTTTATTGTATGTTCACGGTGATGTTTATTATGATCGCTGCCATAACTAATCAATCAAATACATTGCTTTTCATTTTCAGCTGTATCCTAGGCGGACCCCTGGCGGGGGTGGCAGGTTACATGGCAGTCATGGAAGTATGTAATTGAAATGAAATTATTTATGTGACAAGGGCGCGAACAAGGAAGGTCGACAGCTCTTGCGAGGATAAAAGATGACACACGGGAACGTAACAACGGATAAAGAAAAAGTTTATATTTTTGACACTACTCTGCGCGATGGGGAACAGTCGCCGGGCGCAAGTATGAACATGCAGGAAAAATTCCGTCTGGCCCAGCAGCTTGTCAAACTGCAGGTAGACGTTATTGAGGCAGGTTTTCCAGTAGCTTCGGCAGGTGATTTCGATTGTGTAAAAAATATAGCTGATAATATCAGAGGAGTACAAATAGCGGGTCTTGCCCGGGCCAACCAAAAAGACATTGATACGGCCTGGGAGGCGCTTAAAAAAGGAGAGAATCCCCGGATTCATACCTTTCTCGCCACATCTGATATCCATTTGAAACATAAACTGCGAATGAGCCGTGAGCAGATGCTGGAGCTGGCTGTTGCTTCAGTGAAACGGGCATCCCAGTATACACCGAATGTAGAGTTTTCAGCCGAAGACGCCTCTCGCAGTGATCTCGATTTTGTCTGTCGGGTTTTTGAGGCGGTGATTGCCGCAGGTGCAACTACGGTGAATTTCCCTGATACCACCGGTTATGCGCTGCCAGATGAGTTTGGTACCAAGATAGCTTATCTGATGAAAAATATTTCCAACATAGATAAGGCCATTCTGAGTGTGCACTGCCACAATGATCTCGGGCTTGCGGTAGCCAACTCATTGGCTGCCGTCAAGGCTGGCGCCAGACAGGTTGAATGTACCATCAACGGTTTGGGAGAACGTGCCGGCAATACCGCGATGGAGGAAGTGGTTATGGCGCTGCGCACAAGAGTTGACCAGGTCAATGTAAGGACTGATATTGTAACCGAGTATATTCATGCCTCAAGCCGCATGGTGAGCGCCATTACCGGCATCATGGTGCAACCGAACAAGGCAATTGTTGGTGCCAATGCCTTTGCGCATGAATCAGGCATTCATCAGGACGGGGTTCTCAAGGAAAGGACCACTTATGAGATCATGAATCCTTGCGATATCGGGCTTAACTCCGGTAATCTGGTGCTGGGCAAACATTCCGGCCGCCATGCGCTGAAGGAACGGGTAAAAAGCCTGGGTTATGATAATCTGACAGATGATGAAGTCAATAGGGTGTTTCACCGTTTTAAAGGGCTGGCCGATGTAAAAAAGGAAATGTTTGATGAGGATCTTGAGGCTATTCTGCTCGATGAGATCGTCCGTATTCCTGAGACGTACCAACTGCTCTCTCTCGGTGCTATGAGCGGCAACAAAACCATGCCAACCGCTGCAGTCAAACTCCTTGTTGAAGGCAAAGAGGTTGAGGATGCCTGCATTGGGGTAGGCCCTATTGATAGTGCTTTTCGGACCATTGCCAAACTCACCGGAACAACCAGCAAGCTGCTGTACTTTGCGGTCAGCTCCATTACAGGTGGAACTGATGCACAGGGTGAAGTGATGGTCAGAATAGAAGATAATGGGAAAATAGTTATTGGTCAGGGTGCTGATCCGGATATTATTACCGCTGCAGTAAAGGCGTATCTGAATGCCCTTAACCGTCTTGTATATTTAAAAAAAGAAAGAAATAAGTAAAGGTTTGAAAAATGACTCGATCAGAAGGATATAAAGTTGCGGTGGTTGGTGCGACCGGCGCGGTTGGTGGTGCAATGCTCGAAGTGCTCGAACGGAGGAATTTCCCTGTAAAGGAATTACGCCTTCTCGCTTCAGAGCGTTCTCTCGGCAAAAAACTCCTGTTTAAGGATCAGGAAATCCCTGTTCAGGTACTGACAAAAGACTCTTTTGCTGGTATTGATGTTGCGCTTTTTTCTGCAGGCGCTTCCAGATCATTGGAGTTTGCTCCTGCAGCGGCTGCAGCTGGTGCGGTAGTTGTTGATAATTCCAGTGCGTTTCGTATGGATCCGGAGATTCCTTTGGTGGTGCCGGAAGTAAATCCCCAGGATATCGCTCTGTATACAAAACGGGGTATTATCGCAAACCCCAATTGTTCGACAATCCAAATGTTGGTGGCATTGAAGCCGATTTACGATAAGGTGGGAATTAAACGGATAGTTGTTTCCACATATCAGGCGGTATCCGGTACTGGTACCAAGGCTATTGAGGAGTTGAAAAAACAGGCCAAGGCCTATGCCGCGGGAGATCCGATAAAAAGCGAAGTTTATCCCCATCAGATTCTTTTTAACTGCCTTCCCCATATAGACAGCTTTTTGGAAAACGGCTACACCAAGGAAGAGATGAAGATGGTCAACGAAACCCGAAAGATTTTCGGTGATACTTCCATCGGTGTTACAGCCACAACTGTTCGGGTTCCGGTGTTCTACGGACATTCTGAAGCCGTAAATATTGAAACTGGTGTAAAAATTTCTGCAGCCGAGGTGAAAGAATTGCTTGCAGACGCCCCTGGAGTAAAACTGGTGGATAGACCGGATTTATGTGAATATCCACTTGCAATTCGTTGCCAAGGAAAATTCGAGACCCTCGTCGGACGTATTCGGGAGGACGAATCTATTGCAAACGGCATTAACCTCTGGGTGGTCTCAGATAACATTCTTAAAGGTGCCGCACTGAATGCCGTACAGATTGCTGAGGTACTGATCGAGAAATACATTCCGTGAAGACATGTGTGAAATGTGGTGCTGTATGAGTATATTCCGCATTTCACACAGATAACCAGTTATGCGTATCATTGGTGGTACGGCCAGAGGCCGCAGGCTTTTTTCCCCCGCCAGTGGTACGTCAGATATTCGACCGACATCGGACCGAGCTAGAGAGGCGATTTTTAATATTCTGGCTGGAAGGGTTGGCAGTGCAAGGGTACTGGATCTCTTTGCCGGAACGGGAGCTCTTGGCCTTGAAGCTTTAAGTCGAGGGGCCGTTTCCGCTGTCTTTGTCGATAAAAGCCATTCATCTCTCGGATTAATCGGGAAAAATATTCAGCAGTGTCACTTTGCGGAAAAATCCCTTGTCCTTAAAAAAGATTTAGGTAGAAGCCTGGCCTTTTTGCAGTCTTATGTCCCCGAGGGAGGTTTCAGCCTGGTTTTTATCGATCCACCTTATATTATGCAGTCGGTAGAAGCGGTAATAACGTCGCTGGCGCATGAAGAAATTATTGCAGTTGGTGGACTTGTCGTAGCCGAATTGAGTGCCGCTTCACATCTGCCTGCTGAAATTTTACAGTTTTCTCTGGTAGACCGGCGGAGTTATGGCGAGGCCGGATTCTGGTTTTATGAGAAAAAAACAGGATAAAAGAGGAGGACATCCTGTGACGAGCGACTATCAGCCCTTTGTCGCCCCGGATGTAGATGAGGATATTGCCGTCTATCCGGGCACCTTTGATCCGATCACCATGGGGCACCTTGATATCATCCAGAGGGCATTGAACCTTTTCGACAAAGTAATCATTGCGGTCGGCGAAAACGTAGCAAAAAAGACTCTTTTTTCTCTCGAAGAAAGGCTTGAAATGATTCGTGACTGTTTCCCCCCGGGGGATACACGAATAGAGGTGACAGCGGTAAAAGGTCTATTGGTTGATTATGCCTATACCCGAGGGGCCAAAGCCATTGTCCGTGGTCTGCGGGCAGTTTCCGATTTTGATTATGAATTTCAGCTGGCGTTGATGAATAGACGTATTGAAAGAGAAGTGGAAACAGTTTTTCTTATGACAGGTTTTCGCTGGATTTACATCAGTTCCAGTATTATCAAAGAAGCTGCTCGGCATGGTGGAGATGTGAGTGGATTGGTGCCTGATCATGTCTGCGAGCGGCTTCGTCAATGTTATCTGGCACGATGAAGTTGTAAGGCGATAAAGACTTTTGAGAAGGTGATTGGGCGAAACGTTTCGGAAGCAAATATTCCTGTCGGTAATAGTATGCCGGCTTGCAAGGACGAACGCATATCTCTATGGATGGCAAAATGCACCGTTGAAAATTGTCCATTAGTCGGCATCCTGCATGAACGGATGTGTCCTTCAAAGTAAAGAGGTAACAATGACAGAGGAGCGTAGGTCTTTTCTTCGCAACGGATGGCACTGGATTCGACTTGCCGCCATTGCCGTACTTTGTTATCCTTTGTTACGTTTTGTGAAATTTAAAGCTCCGAGAAAACCACGTTTGGTCAAAGTCGAAAAACAACTCAAGGTTGGGGATGTATATCTTGATGAGGACTTTGTCCTCTTCCACGATGAGTCAGAAACCTGGGCAGTTTCACGAATCTGCACTCATCTTGGATGTCGACTTAATTTCAGTGAACAGGATCATTTACTTATCTGTCCCTGTCATCAGAGCATGTTCACTCCTAAAGGAGAGCGGGTTGCTGGGCCAGCAAAGAGAAATCTGCCGCGTTATCCTGTGGAAAAGCTGAGTGGTGAAAATGCAAAAGGTTTTGTCGTTTCTCTCTGAGCTCGGATGGCGGCAATGAAACGCTTACTGCTGGAAATAAAATGGGGTGCGCTTAGTCTAGTCTCTCTCTATGTTTCAGTGCTTTCCGGTATCGTTGTGGCGTTACAATATGACGAAGGCCATCCTTTTTATTCTGCCGCTTCCCTGGATCTTCTTATTCCATACGGAATGTTCTGGAGATCTCTCCATTTTTATTCCAGTCAGTTCTTTTTCCTGCTTTCCATTGTTCATTTTATCGCTATTTTTCATGGTCATGCCGATCGTCTTTCGATAGGAAAATGGATACGGCTTGTTGCCAGTATTCCTGTTGCACTTTTACTCCTGTTCACAGGGTATGTGCTCCGTGGTGACGCAACTGGTGAGTCAGCCGGATTGATTGCCGAGAATATTTGTCTTTCCATTCCTGTTATCGGCAGCATGTTGAATAATTTTCTGTTTGCCATCAGTGCAGAAGGCCTGCGTCGTGTTTATGTCAATCATCTCATCGGGCTGGGTGTCTTGTGGGTTTTTTTCTGCTGGGATCACCTGCGGCGTTATCGGGTTAACATTGCTGAGCACAGCTGGTATGTCTTTTTTATTTTGTTTTTTTCCCTGATATTTCAGGCGCCGATAGAGCCGATGAAAATGGGTGTTTTCCACATTGCCGGGCCATGGTTTTTTCTTGGTTTGCAGGAACTCCTTCGTTACCTCCAGCCTTTTCTTGCCGGAATTGTTATCCCTTTTGTTTTTATCTGTTCACTTGCTTTTCTGCAGCCAAAACATCCATGGGGGAAAAAGGCGAAATTTTTTGTCGGAGGATGGCTGATCCTCTATACAGGTTTCACATTAATTGCCTTAAGCAGGTAAATATCACACTTTTCCCCTCTCTTGTTGTTCGTTATTTTTTCTTATACCATTTCCTTTTGCGCGCAAATTTATTTTTTGCGGGACCTCTGCCGTTGCTGCATTAAGTAAATAGTGAATGTTGGGGATGTGGTGAATGAGAAGCAAGAAGAAAATGCATTTTATGATATTTTCTACTACAATAATATCATTAACAGATAACTGGATTCAGATTTCAGGAAGGTAATTGGTTCATAGAACGTTTGCCGGAGTATGAGAAAAGATGGGAAACCTGCTTGAGGTAAAATATAAAATTGTTTCATCAAGAGATTGTCCACTCTATGTGGAAGGAGATGAATTTTTTCTTTCCATTTGCCGGCAAACAAGCCTACCTGTATTTTTCTTGCTCGGGATATTATGGAGATAGTCATAGAAAAAATGGGCTCTGACGCTGTTCCGGCACCTCCAGAGAATAAAAGAAAAAAGGATAAAAAAGAGTTCAATTGTAGCGGGTGCAGTGGTCTGATCAAGCTTGCTTATGTGGAAGAAGCTAAGTTTCACACCCCGCAGATGCGGATGCTGGCTGCCATAGAAAATCGCAACCAGTCAAGGGAAATGGGCCCACTCGTTGGCTTAATGAATACATTTTCCTTTTTTGAAATGCTTGACGAAGAGAGTTTGAAGGAGATTTTTTCCTGCCTTGTCATGCGAAATTTTCAGACAGATGAGATAATTTTGCATCGAGGTCACCCCGGCCGTTATCTTTACTTCATTTTTTCCGGGAGGGTAGCGGTACTTGATGGAAATAATATCACCATCGCAACACTTGGCCGAGGAGAGATTTTTGGCGAGATGAGCTTCTTCAGTGGGCAACCGGTGTGTGCATCAATAAAAGCCGTCGAACCTGCCAAAATCCTGACCCTTTCCGGCAATGATCTGAGCCAGATTCTGATAAAATACCCTTTTCTTCAGGTTTTCTTTACTCGGTTGCTGGCCCGGCGTCTGGCGGAAACCAATATCACTCATGCGGCCAAGATGGGATCGGCATTCACCGGTCGATTGTCGGAACTCCCTCCTTCAGAGCTTTTTCAAATGCTAAACGAAAATGCCAAAACAGGGCTTGTCGATCTTGATCTGCAAGCCGGGCAGGCCGCTGTCATTTTTAATGATGGGGAGATAATCAGAGCTCGATATGGTGAATTAAAGGGGGCGAAGGCTTTCTATGCGATTATTAGGGAAGATAAGGGTAGTTTCAGGTTTTCATCGCAGCTCCCCTCGGAGCAAACGGAAATTCCCCCGATCGCCCCGTTTATGAAACTACTGATGGACGGCCTGAGAAAAATTGACGAGGAAGATGCATCGCAGACAGTTTAGGGGGAATTGCTTCCCCCACCGGTATCAATCACCATTGACAGCGATTTTGAATGGTTTTGTGGTTGATGATTTCGGCAGATGAAGGAAAAGTACACCGTTTTTGAATTCAGCTCTTACTTTTTCAACATCAATTCCCTTTGGCAGGGTGAAGACTCTGCGGTAGTCATTAGGGCAGAATTCAGCGCGCTGACAGGAACCGACAAATGCGACGGAAAAAGTTCCTTCAATTATAAGTCTATTGTTTTCAAGGTTGATTGCTAAATTTTCCCGTGAAACCCCGGGGAGATCTGCCACAAGTAGAATTTCTTCATCGTTGATAAATATGTCAACATCTGGAGTATTGCTTTTCCGGGAATTAAGTATTTCAGGTTCATTCTGTCCCGATTCGGCCATTTCATGATTTATACTCATCATTATCTCCCCTCACGCCGCCTTTACAAGAATTTTTATAGGTTTGGCTGCCTGAGCTTTCATGAGTTTAATCGTCAGAACGCCATTTCTGAGTTCAGCTGTTGTTTTTTCCGGATCAATTTCCACCGGGAGAGAAAAAGTTCGGGAAAAGGGCAATACATGACGTTCCTGCCTCAGAATAGTGTACCCATCTGGAGCCTTTTCTGTCCTCTTTCCTTTAATAGTAAGCAGATTATTATGCAGGTTTATTGATATTTCGTCTTCCTTGATGCCGGGAACTGCGCAATAGACAAAAATTTGTTCATTGTTATCGTAGAAATTGGTTGGAGGCCATGTCGCTCCCTGTGGAAAGCCTCTCTGTCTGTCTTCGAAGTCATCGAGCAACCTGTTCATATGGTTGTTGAAAAAATCTACGGTCCCAAAAATTTTATTGACATCGTTAAGTCTCCTGAACATTCCAGGCCTCCATTATTTCTTGTAATTATCTTTTTATATCAATATGTTATTTTAATTTATATATAAAAATAATTTCTGTTGTCTGCAAAGTCAAGGCAAGAGGATTGTTATAAGAAACCGTGGGATATGGTATTTGAAAAACCTTTAGAAAGTTCGTTATATGATGGATCGTCTTAACGAAAGAATTATAAATAAGTCTTGGAAAATATTTTCAATGAATATCCGGGGGTATTGAAAAATCGGGATAACACCGTCCAAGAATATCGGAAGAACTTAATCCTCCATATAGTTTAAAGTTTCCTTAAGCATCAGCCATTATTTTTTCTACGGACTTCAGCTTTACGAATAACAGCCAGAATTTCACCGAGTTTGAATGGTTTTGCCAGAAAATCAAAAACACCCCTGCTGAAAGATTGTCTTGCTGTTTCCATGGTAGCAAAGCCTGTAATGACAATCACTTCAGTCGTGGGTGAACGACGTTTTGCCTCGGTCAGAAATTCCATACCGTTGATTCCTTCCATTTTCAAATCGGTTATAATGATGTCGAAATTTTTTTCTCTAATACGGCTGAGCGCATCAACGCTACGAACAAAGGTTTCAACCTCATAACCATTTTTGATGAGGGAAGGTTTGAGTCGTTTGCTGACAATCGGTTCGTCGTCGAGAACGAGAATTGTAGTTTTTTGTTCAGTTGTCATAAAAGCCCCTCCTTGTTGGAAATGGTGTCTCCTGCCAATTCAGCGAATCGCTCAATAAAATGATACACTTGTTGATCTGAGGTTAACAGAACATCAAGTTGTCGAGTGAAGCCAACCAACAGTCCAAGTAAGCTGATTTTTTTTTCTACATCTCGTATCGGTATTTTTTTTATCCGGCCGATAACAAGATCATCGTGTACTTCAACCATAAAATTGTTTTCCGCCAATATTTTTTCCAGCAGCTTTGCCCGCCGTGAACGGCGGGTTGTGTCGGTAACACCTCCAGCGAAGCGGAAATAAATATAGTTGTCGTTTAAATTTTCTGACATATAGGCATTGATAAGACTGAAATGATAGCCCAGACGTAGAGTGATACTGGCATATTCCTTGGAAAGGATGGCCAGATTTTGCCCAACAAACCTCGGGCCGGCGACTTCTGCGGAAAAAGTTTTCGTCAAGCTCGACATAAAACTGCCGATGTCAACGGAAAGCGGTTCATTGTTCCATGCCCCGGGTGTATTCAAACCTTTGACAAAAGCAGCCATGGGCTGCGAGGTAATCTGATCTATGGCGATTTCTTTGCTGTTCGATGCGTTGCTGATGCCTCCTCCTATATCAATTACGATCATATCGAGGGGAAGTGACCAGAGAAGTTTGCCGGAGTGGGATTGATAATCGTATTTTCCATCATAATGGAGATCAATAAGTTCCTGTACAGCTTTTTCGTGTACAAATCTGATAATATCATGATAGCTTTTGCAACCTTCTGGTGTAAAATTTCTCGCAGTGGGATCGATAAGTGAAAGTGGTTCAATTTGTTTCAGGATGCGGCGCAGCAAGCGATACTCATAGGTTTCCTCCAGCCGTTCCGTATTCAGGCCATAAAAACAGAGTTCATCAATTGTTCCACCATAAATAATATTTTCTTCAGCATCCAGGGTGAGTTCCTGACCTGTTTTGAAAAGTTCTGTAGCATTGCCCGTGTTGACAATGGTCGGCACTCTGAATTCCCTGGCAATTGTAGCCATGTGACAGGTTGGTGATCCAACATCGGTTATAATGCCCCGTGCTTTGCGCATGACTTTGGCAAAAAGTGGTGATGCCTGCCGTGCCACCAGAATGGCACCACTTGGAAATTCATCGAGATCCTCGTTGTTGCGGACAATAAAAACTTTCCCCGCACTGATCCCTTTCTGGGCGATAACCCCTTTTTCCTGCATAAGTACAGGATAGTTGCGGGCGATAACGCTAATGTCGCAAGATTGTTCTGCCGGTGAGGCAGAAATTTTGAGGGGGCGTGCCTGAAGAATGACCTGTTCACCCGAATGGTTTATAGCGAATTCTATATCCATGAAGGAACGAAAGAACTGTTCAATCTCGAGCGCTGTGGTTGCCAGTTGATTGATCTGCGTACTCTCCAAACAGGCGTTGCTCTTGTGGCTATCATCCACGGATTGAAGTGTGGTACCACCTTCGGGTTGCAAAATGAGCTTTTTTTCCTTGCGAACGAGATTAACAGCGGATATCCGGTGAGGTTTTCCCCGACTGACAGTGAACTGGTCGGCACTGATTTCACCGGAAACAATCGGCTCTCCCAGACCCCAGGCCGCGGAGATCATGAGACTGTCATGTTGCGGAACAGAAGGGGTTGCTGTGTATATTACACCACTTATCATTGCATCAATCATAACCTGGCAACCAACAGCCATGGCGATTTCCTGATTTAGGAATCCGTTTTGCCGGCGATATTCCATTGCTGAGGCAGAAAAGGTGCTGGCAATAACCTTTTTATAAGAATCCAGCACGTTTTCTTCTCTCACGTTTAATATACTGCGATACTGGCCGGCAAAGGAATATTCACCATCCTCTCCCCAGGCGCTGCTGCGTACTGCAAGGAGCAGCTTTTTATCTTCCGATGCCTGCTTAAGACCTGCAAGTTTTTCATCAATGGTTTTTTTTAATATTTCAGGAATTTTTGCGTCATAAATGAGAGACATAATTTTAGAGGAAGCAAGCTCTCCTGAGATCCTGCTATCGTGCCAGTCACTGGTTAGTTGCTCTATTTTCGGCCAGAGTCCGTTCTCATTCATGAACAACTGGAAAGCCAGGGCAGTAATGGCAAATCCTTCCGGAACCTTTAAACCGAGGATATTTTTCATCTCAGCCAGGCGGGCATTTTTCCCTCCTACAGCAATGATATCTTCATTATTTATTTTATCGTATGCAATAACAAGTTCGGAACCGGATACGACGAGACGATCGGCAAATTCTTCTTCAATCAGGTAGTTTATTCTTCGGAAGGCCTTTTGAAGGCCTGCATATTTGAGAGGGGCTAAACCTTCAAGATTAGTTATTAATTGATGGACGACTTCTTCGAGTTCTTTGGAGAATGCATGGATATACTGGCGGTCGAATACATATTGACCTCCCAGTTTGTCGTTTGCCTGGGCAATGAGCTCCAATGCCCGGCCGTTCAGGGATAAAATTTGCTGGAATCTGTTGAAAAGAGTAGGGAACTGAACTATCGAAGATGCTTTGCGTTCAGGGCGGAATGT
Source organism: Desulfobulbaceae bacterium (assembly GCA_003249165.1). Classification (GTDB taxonomy): domain Bacteria; phylum Desulfobacterota; class Desulfobulbia; order Desulfobulbales; family SURF-16; genus SURF-16. The sequence goes on from QKJV01000179.1 coordinate 14,363, forward strand.
CCGGTAGGCCCACTCAAGAATATGTCTCATTGTTTGCTCACTTTCAGCCAAACGGGAAGGCAGGAATAAAGTAAAGGTTGCATTCGTTTTTTATGTGCCTGCCTTAACCCCGTTTGGTCGCTAAGATCCAAAGCTTTTAATGGGCTCCTCCTTTGCTGCTGAAAACCATACTTGTACCTAACCCGGCAAAGACAGCAATAACCACTGCCATAATACCATAGACAAGCGAGCGTCCGAAAGCCATTGAGGACAGAAAAGCAGGAAAGCCGATCTGTTTCAGATTGAGCTGGCGGCTTGTTTGAGCGGCAATCTGATTCCCTTCTACCGCATAGACATCAACTTGATACGTCCCTGACTTGAGTTTCGGCGGAATATGGATGGCCGCGGAATAAGTCTTCATCCCGTCTTCAGCATTTGTAAACCGGATGGCATCAGGTTCCAGTTTATAAAGTGCTTCATGTTTCTTCAATTTCATAAATTCTTTGAAAAGAATTTCTTTGTCCGTTGTTGCCGGAAGAATATCGGCCTGATTTTTGATCGCGTCGAATCCAAGCCCGAGCGATGCCCATCGGCCGTTTTCCTCGTCTTGAGCGATTTTTCCAAGCCCTTTCGAGGTGTAGAGCAGATCCACGGGAGGAACGTTTTCAAAGGTAACTTCACCGACATTCATCCAGAGAAATCCACCGACTTTACCTTTTTTCTTCAGGCTGACTTCATGAGGAGAACCGGAAAGCCTGATAAGCAGTTCGGCATCGGCGGGGACTTTTCCTTCTACATTAACATCCGTTCCATTATAGAAGGTGTTGATGTCAACACTGGATGGCGTAAGGTTTAAGGTTACAGATTCATTTTTCTTGTTTTCCATTGTTTGTGCATAGAGTGTGGATGAAACAACGGAAAGTGATATCAGGAGTAAAAACAGCGAGATTATAATTTTGCGCGACATATTAATGTCCTCCCTTATAAGATAAAAGTATGTCCGGTGGAAGCAGCAGATCAGCCATCATCTTTACACAAACAATCAATACCAGTGAGGCAAGCAATATTTTTAATTGATCGCCTTTCAGTTTTTTACTTAATTTGGTACCGACCTGCGCCCCGATAGTTGAGCCGAGCAGGAGCAGAAGCGCGAGGACAAAATCCACGGTGTGGTTACTCCATGACTGCATGATTGTAACGTTTACGCAGGTAAAGAGTATCTGAAAGAGGCTCGTACCGACTACAACGTGCATAGGCATTCTTAAGAGATAAACCATAACCGGAACCATAATGAACCCACCGCCAACACCCATGATGGCCGCAAGTACCCCGACCATCGTCCCAAGGACTAAAGGCAGCAGTAAAGAGATCTCTACTCCTGATTTAGCAAAGTTGGTCTGGAACGGCAGTTTTTTCAGCATCCGGGCGTAGCCGGACTCTTTTTTTGGAGCACTCATCGGTGTGTCGGCAGGATCCTTCTTTTTCATTGACTGAAGGGCTTCCACAAACATATATGCTCCCACTCCGCCCAGCATCAGGACGTAGGTTACGGTAATGAGAAAATCTGCATTGCCCATTGCCCGTAAAATTTTTATGACCTGAACTCCCAGTGTTCCACCGACAATACCGCCGATGAGCAGTAGAACACCCATTTTGAAATCGACATTTCCCAGACGCCAGTGAGCAAGTGTCCCGGAAGTCGAGGCTCCGACAATTTGGTTTGAATCAGAAGCCGCTGCAACCGTTGCTGGTATGCCGAACATGATCAGTAATGGGGTCATCAGGAAACCGCCGCCCACGCCGAAGATACCCGACAGCAGGCCGACAGCTCCTCCTAGGCCAAAAATAGTTAGAATATTCACGCTGTTTCCTGCGATCGGAAGATACATATGCCACATCAACTTACTCCTCTTTTATGGTTAAGAATGAGATTTTTGCCGAACGCTTTTTTTGAAACAATCATAATCCGGCAGTTAATTTGCTGTTTGATACTCATCAGTTTCTCCAGGAATTGGTTTGTATCCGCCTGATGGTTTGCCGTGGGAAAATCTACAATCAGCAGGGAAATATTATTGTGTAAAACAAAATCAACGAGTTCTGTTTCATATTGGCCATTCGTCACATAGAAATTAACCGGTGTCTCTGTCTTCGGGCTCATTTCGACGATGATTGATTGCAGTTGTTGCTGATACAACAATCTTTTCTTCTTTTTCGATACTGCACTGCTACCATCTCCTTCCGTTTGATCGAACAGCAAAAATGAAATCTGGGCCTGTATTCTTTGAGCTAGATTAAGTGCATAGACTGCTGCCGAAACTCCCGGCTGACTGGTTTCAACCGCTACCAGAATTTTATACATTATCTATCCCATGCCATGTTGACTTCGCTCATGTATTCAGCTCCTTTTGTCTTGTTCAGCCTGTATATCCTGTTGACATTGTTATTAACAAAAGTCGGGCCAAACATTGAAGGGTCCCTCAATGTTTAAGGGTTTTGTTTGTATATTGTTGAAATTAAATGATAAATTTGTTTTTTGCTGGAAAGTTTCAAGCTGAGTATTGGGTGTTGATGTTTTAAAAAAGAGTTGTGGAAAGGTTTCTGCAAAGTCCGCATTTCATTCTGAAATGAATGAAGGGAAAAGGGCGTGAAGCTATAAAAGAAGGGGATGGGAAGATTTTTTTAACAAAACGGGCATTTCAAAATGAAATGCCCGTTTTGTTATCTCTTGGCAGTTGTTTCAATAAGGAATATGCTGGATCAACAGCTTTATCATTCATAGGTTGGAAATTTTTGAAAAAGAAATAAAAAAAAACCTGTTTGAAGCTTACTTTGCTTCAAACAGGGTTGAGCATAGTGGATGGAAGGTTTTTCAACCCTTGATACGCTCTTCAAGAAGCTCTGCTGCTTCTTTGACGGTGAAATTGCGGTGGATTAAACCTTCAACGGCATCGAGCAAAGCAGCAGGATGTGGACTTTGCCAGACATTTCTTCCCATGACGATGCCGCGAGCGCCATGCTGCAAGGCGCCGTGAATCATGTTTAACGTATCGATGTCGGTCTCGCATTTCGGGCCACCGGCAATCATTACCGGAACCGGACAGCCTGCAACCACCTTGTCAAAATTAGTTTCCGTGTAATACGTTTTAATGATATCCGCCCCATGCTCTGCACCCACTCGTGCTCCGAGAGCAATAAAACGTGGGTCTTTCTTTTTGTCTTCGTTTGTTTTGCCAAGCCCCATGACGCCGAGCAGTGGAACATTCCACTTCCGGCATTCTGTTGCCATTTTTGCCATATCCACCAGCGTCTGATGTTCGAAATCGGAACCGATAAATGCGGAAACAGCAACAGAGTCGGCTCCGAGATACAAAGCCTCATCCACAGATGAGGTAATTCCTTCATTAGTCAGGTTTGGTCCGACAATGGTGGCACCGCCGCTGGCGCGCATGATGATACCGGGACGTCCAGCGGGTTCGAAGGCGTACGTGTAAATACCTTTTGTGAGTAACCAGGCATCGATTGTGTTCGTAGCGTCGAGCTTGCAGATGGTCGTTTTAATATCCACGATGCCTGTCATGGGGCCCAGGGCCATGCCGTGATCGACTGCCACTATCAGACTTTTTCCTGTATCTTTACGGATAATACGCCGGAGGCGCGCTTCCATTCCGTTCATTATTTTATTTCCTCCCAAAAAAACGTGAAATTGATGGATTCTCGAAGGTCAGTGTCAGAACTCCACGATACCACGGATCATCTCCTGATTTTTGGCCCGTTCCACGGCATCAAGCATACTGTCAAGAGTAAAGCGATCCGAGATGAGATCGTCTACAATAATTTTGCCTTCCGCAATAAGGTAGAGGGCCTGACGAAAATCTTCCGGTGTAGCGGCAAAAGTACCAGTGAGATTTATCTCGTAATAATGAAGCCAGCGCGGGTCAACTGAGATCATTTGTCCTGCCGGTGGTCCGCCAAATATGTTAACGGTCCCTCCTTTGCGTACCAATTTAAGGCTCTGTTCGATAACCGCAGGAATGCCAAGCGAGGTGATGACAACTTCGGCCCCGGCTTTATCGGTCAGACGGGCGACTTCGGCACCGATATCTTTATCCTTAGAGTTGATACAGTCATCAGCCCCCATTTTTGCCGCAACATCAAGCCTGCGGTCTAGTACATCGGCCATGATAACCCGTGCACCAGCCCATTTGTTTACCTTTAGATGAATGAGACCCATTGGGCCTGCACCGATGACGAGCACCACATCACCTGGTTGTACACGGTTTGTCCGCAGAGCAGCCAACCCGCATGAAAGAGGTTCGGACATAACCGCCCGGTCGTAGGGAAGATTCACCGGAATTTTGACCACGCCACCGATTTTGACTATCTGGCTGGGAAGGCGGACATACTCGGCAAACCCACCATCGATTCCATGTCCGAGGCCGAATTCCCTGTCGCAGAGGTTGTGGCGTCCGCGTTTGCAGTAATAACATTCTCCGCAGACCGCTATCGGGTAAACCGCAACTCGTTCCCCGGGAATAAAACCGGTAATATCAGTCCCGACCTGAAAGACTTCCCCCACCACTTCATGCCCGAGAATTGTCGGCAGATTTTTAGGTAATCCTTGGCCGAGCAATGTTTTAATGTCAGTTGCGCAGATGCCCGAGGCCTTGACTTTGACTACCATTTCACCTGCCGCGGCCTGTGGAGTAGGATATTCTTCCACACGAATATCATTTTTGCCGTGAACCACAGCTGCTTTCATTGTTTGGTTTCTCCTTTGCTGTGAACAAATTGACGAACAGCCGCCATAAGAGCACGGACCTTGTCCGGATCTCTTCTCCCTGGTGAAGCCTCGACTCCGGAGCAGAGATCAAGACCATCGGGCATGATTGCCTCAAGTCCCGCGGCAGCATTATCTGGGTTAATACCCCCGGCAAGCAGGACCGGTACCCGGCCGCGAATTGTATCAAGAACCTGACGGATAATTCCCCAGTCGGCAGTGATCCCGGTGCCGCCGAACTTCTTTTTTCCGCCCACGGTAGCTGCCGTGTCAAAAAGCAACACATCTATTCCCGCTGCGAGATAAGCATCAATCGCCTCCTTAACCGGTGCCAGTTCGACAGCCTCACCAGCCGGGGGGAGATGGATCGATTGCCACAGCGCTACATGTGGAAATTTTGCTTTGAGGCGACGTTGAACATCGGGTTGTTCCTGATGGAGGAATTGTACCGCAGTCGGGGACAACGTCTGAACAAGGAACTCCAGACGTGGTTCAGGCATCTCAAAAACCAGGGCAACGGCCGGAAGAGGGGGGGCTGTAAAAAGCTCCCGTGCCTGCTCAATTGTCAGGGACCGTGGCGAAAAATTCGTTTCCACCACGACCCCAAACCAGTCAGCTCCGGCCTCTGCCGCCATTAGTGCGTCATCCCGGCTGGTCGTGCCGCATAGTTTAACCTTGAAGCCAGCCGTCATGTTGGAAGATCCTCTCAACACCGTTTTCGCGGACCCGTCCGCCGATATTATCTACCTCGGTTTCGATAATGCGGCTTTCCGGAATGCCCTGGGCCCGGAGGTATTTCAGAATACGTTTGTAGGTGTCATCATTGCGGGTCAGGGAGAAAATGGTCGGGCCTACAGAGCTCATACCGACAACTTCGGCGCCAATCTCACGGAAAGTACTGATGTAGTTATAAATGGCTGCTCCGTTGGAACCATGTTGTTCACATTCGGCACGTTTGGACCCGAGGAAGCTCAGATCGAACATAGCGTCGCCGATACCGCGCAGGTCATTCTTGATCATGGCCGGCAGCATATCATACAGGACAATACGTGCTTTTACCCCGGACTGCATAGAATCAAGGTAACGGGCGCGGCGCAGGAGCAGCTCGACTTCCGAGGCAGCGGCGGTTTCCTTGCCGAGAAATTCGTCTTCAAGGCTGGGAACGTCAGGGATGAAAACAATACACTTGGTGTCAGGCAGTGGCACACGATACACCATTTCCAGATCGTCGGTGCCGATAATCCAGCCACCGTTGACCCCAACCATGGCACCCATACCTGTTTCAAAAGCAGGCATCAGATACCCATTGCCGTTTGGGCTTTCCTCGCATGAGTGGTAGCCGATGATACGGCGCAGTTCGCGGCCGTTGAAAGGCCTACCGAGTACTTCATTGATGCCAATACATATCGCCAACATGGAACCGATGGAGGATCCCAAGCCGACATGGCGGCGTTTATGATCATACAATTCTACCTCAAAACCGCCGGGATAGCTCAGCAGTTCTTTGAAAATGTGGCAGAAGTGCTCCATAATCAGCGTCCGTTCACCTTTTATGACGAATTTGGGCTCCTTAATCGCCTTCACCTTGGCGTGGAAATAAACCTTAATGGCGAGACCGAGACCGCCACCGCCGGCCCGATTGAGGTTGAAACGATTCATATCAAAGACGGTTGGGTGCAGGCGGGCTGGTACCTGGACCTCCACTTCCCGTTCCTCGACTTCTCCAACACTGCGCGGATCAACTCCGTAACTCTGCAGTGGCTTTATAAACTCTTTGTCTCCAGGCTCAAATTCCTTCAGGACAGTGGTAATACGGTCAAAAGGACCGCCGATAATGGCGATTTCCAGACTTTGTTTAGGTGGTTTTTGCGCGTTTTCCATGTTTTGGTTCTTTTTCCTGAGTGTTAATTTGTGAAAGATGACAGAATATTGTTTTCGTCATGGGGCAATTGAGAAAACTGGAATACTATCACCCGTTTTCAAGTGCGACGAATTACATAAAATTTCACGGTTTTGCCTTTAAACTGTGCTGTGGGCACATGTTGTACTGCATAATTTCAGGAGTTGCCGTTGCATAGCTCCGCTACAGGAACAGGGACAAATTTTTCCGGTTTTTCCAGGAGAGTTTGATGAATCGGAAGCAGGATGATCAGCTATCTGCTCATCCTGTCAATTACAAATCAAAATTATCCTGTGCGTAAATCCGGGAAAATGGAGAAAAAACAGTTACTTTTTTAGAAGAATTTTGTCAACCGAAAAGAAAACGCATTTAAATGAGGATGTTTTGTTCTTTTGTTTCATTATTTCCGCCAATATCGGTGACATTACAGTAAGAAAAGACCAAAAGTTGTGATCGACGAAGTGGTGTTCGACAAGAACGTGCAGAATTTCTCCTGCGAAATGGTTATCCGCAACCTGGACCAAAACGTCAGTTCCTATCCAAAAATGTAGCAAATGTCATCGCCTACTGCTGTGTTCTCACTGAAAGGATAGTCAGTCAAAAAATGCTTTTCGGCATTGACCCGCGGGGACAGTCCACACTGTTAGGTAGTAATAAGTCACATAAAGGGAACAAACACTGTTAACCTATGAAAAATGCCAAATATCAAGTTATTACACTATTCCATCGACAAGAATCATTTGGCCCTCTGCGGCGCCTTCTCGTATTTTTTTTGCCTTATTATACTCAGGGGAATTGTAAAATTTTTTAGCCTGTTCCATGTTGGAAAATTCTATAATAACGATCCGACGATTCTCATCAGGACCTTCCAGAGTTATCATATCTCCTCCTCGGACAATATGCCTCCCGCCGAATCGGGAGATGATTTCCGGTGTCAACCGCAGGTATTCCTTAAATTTTTCCGGATTAACTATATTTGCTCTGACAATAATGTAGGCGGACATAGCTTTTTCTCCTATTTTAGGATGCTGCCTCCGTAAACTCCCGGGAAAAGTTTTTATGGTTTGCCAAGACCATATTTTTTCATACGTCGCCAAAGCGTTGTCAGCGGAATGCCGAGAATTTCACTGCTCAACTTTTTGTTGTTGCCCGTGATGTCGAGTATTTTGGCAATATGTTGCTTCTCCAGTGTTTCGAGAGAGAGAAGGTCTTCCCCTTCGAATGTGGTCATGGCAAGTTTTCTGAGATCGGCAGGCAGATCGCGAACCTGAATGCTTTCTCCATCCGCCAGTGCCACGGCTCGCTGAATGATATTTTCCAACTCCCTGACATTGCCGGGATAGTTATAATGGTTCAGGATTTCAAGAGCCTGATGAGTGATTTTACTGGTTTGTTTGTTGAACTTTAATCTGAATTTTTCGATAAAATGGGTGATTAAAAGGGGAATGTCGTCTTTTCTTTCTGTCAGTTTCGGGAGACGAATGGTAACAACGTTCAAACGGTAAAAAAGATCCTCACGAAATGTACCTGCTTCGACCTCTTTTTTCAGGTCCTTGTTGGTGGCAGCGATGAAACGGACATCCAGATTGATAGGTTTTGTCCCACCGACCCGGAAAATTTGTCTCTCCTGCAGAACATGAAGAAGTTTGACCTGCATTGTGAGAGGCATCTCGCCAATTTCATCGAGAAAAACCGTACCGCCCGCAGCAGACTCAAGCAAGCCGATTTTGGTGGCTGTCGCGCCGGTAAAGGATCCTTTTTCGTGGCCGAAGAGTTCACTGGCGATGAGTTCTTCAGTGAATCCACCGCAATTGAATGCGACAAACGAATTATTATGTCTTGGGCTCATATTGTGAATCGCCTTGGCCGCCATTTGTTTCCCTGTCCCGGTGTCGGCCTGCAGCAGTACATTACAGTCTACCAAGGCGACTTTTTCGATCATGGCAAAAGCCTCTTGAATGGCGGGACTGGACCCCACAAAACCTTCAATGGAACCTTCTTTGCCTAAGGCTTGGCGAAGGGCGCGATTTTCTTCAAGCAGTTCGATTTTTTTTCGGGCCTTTTCTGCTAACAATTTTACATCATGGCGTTTAAATGGTTTAGCGATGTAATGATAGGCCCCTGCTTTGATGGCATCGACGGCTCCTTCAACCGAAGCATGACCTGTTATGATGATGGCTTCCACCTCTTCAAAGCTTCTTTTCACTTGGTTAAGGATTTCCATGCCGTTCATGTCAGGCAGATGCAGATCGATAAAAACTATGGGGAAAAAAGAGTGAGTGAGTCTCTGCAGAAAGGAGTGGCCGTCGAGAAAATATTCCACCTCAAACCCTTCCCCTTCCAATACACGTTTGATATGGCGGCAAGCCACTTCCTCGTCGTCAATTACTGCTACTTTCATTGCGTTGTTTTTCCTGATTTGGAGCTATGGGGAGGTAAATTGAAAACGTTGTTCCGACATTTATGGTGCTATTCACCTCAATGTAGCCTCCATGTTTTTTTATGATACCGTAGACAATGGAAAGCCCAAGACCTGTACCAGACCCGACTTCTTTGGTAGTGTAAAATGGATCAAAAATACGCCCGATGATATCCGGCGGAATGCCTGGTCCCGTATCTTTGACAATTATTTTAAGTAAATTATCCTGTGCGGGCTGCGCATCGACATATATGAGTCCCCCCCCCTGGGGCATTGCCTGGATGGAGTTTACGAAAAGATTGATAAAAACCTGCTGCAGTTTCTGCATGTCCCCCTTAATGACTGGAAGATCCGGATTGATATAATCCTCGAATGCCACATCATTTATCATTAATTGATTTGCGATCAGTTTATGAGCAGCTTCCACTGCATCCTTGATACAGAGCGGTATGGAAGTCGGTTCTTTGTCTCGGGAAAAATCAAGAAGATTACGGACAACACTTGAAGCTCTTTCAGTTTGACTGATGATGTCCGTAACTATTTCTTTGATCTCCGTTTCGGAAAGTGTTTCATATTCTTCCATCAAGGTATCGGCAGAAAGAGAAATGTTGTTTAGGGGATTGTTGAGTTCATGGGCAATGCCGGATGAGAATGTCCCAATGGCTGCAAGTTTTCTGGATTGCACAAGCTGTTCTTTTCTGGCTTCTATCTCGGCTACCATTTTATTGAACGCGAATATGAGCCCGGAAACCTCATCCTGAATTTTGGTATTATCAACAATAGGTCTGAACTTACCAATAACAACATCACGAGTCGCTCTTTGAACAAAGGCTATGCGCTTGAGAACGTTGCGTACCTGGAGTTGGAATATCAGTATGAGCGCAAAGAAAAATGTGCCCGTGATGGCGACAAAACGATAGAGGAGTTGTTTGAGGCTGCTGTGCAGTCGATCGTGATTTCTGCTGACCAGATTCTCGGCAAATTCGACCATCGCTCTCCCTGATTCTCTAATTGATGATGTATCAATCTTTTCGGATAAGTCATATGTGCTGAAGGTTGCCTTGTAAAGGCTGAAAGTGTGGAGGAAATTATCGTATTCCTGCTGGTTCAATACCTCAAGCATATCACTTTTGAGGGTGGATGTGCTGGCTTCTATCTTGTCCAGGTACCCGAGAATCGAAGTGACGTTGTCTGTCCCGATGCCCAGGAGAAAATTTTTTTCATAGCGTCGTAATTCCAGGACATCCTCCAGAAGATTATGGAATTCTTCCAGGGCGATGAGTTTTTTTTCTAAGGAGAGTATCTGCCAGGAATAATCGGGTACCACTATAAGACCGAATACCAGAAAGATAATGGTGATGAAAATAAGTCTTCGTTTAATCGTATATTTTCCGACGAGACTTTCCATAGTTTTACTCCCGTTGTTATAAACTTTGAACTTCAGCCGAAGAAAAGATGAGCGATAAACGAAATAGTCGGCAATTGCAAACAGGAAACCATGATAACACTATGAAAAACGGTAGATCAGGCACTGCAAAAATATTTTCACCGCCCTGCCACGGGCTGCAAGGCCCCGGTGTTCTTGTTTTTTAAGGAGCAAATCTGTCAAGGAGATTGCCATTTCCGACAAACTGCAGCGTGGTCATGAATTCGTCGTTTTCATTATAAAGCGTTAACGAATTAGGTCCGGCGAGAGCCACCTTGCCGCATGAAGTTACATACTTTTCTCGTTTAAAATGTTTCTTATTATCTTCTGGTGCAGGGAAATCAGAGTCACCCGTCTCTTTATCATCAGGGATGTTGATATCAGATTTACCGGAGCGAAATGTCCGTCGCATACAGAGATTGCTTTTTTTGTCGATGTCCCATTTATCCGTTGCTCTCACTTTGCCTGTCGGGAAAAGAGTTGTGTATTTTCCATCCCCGGAAAAATAAATATGGCTGTTTGTATGAAAATTTTCTTTTGTTGCTGTAACGATAAAAGTTCGATTCGAAATAATTTTGGTTAACTCCTCTCTGGAAAGATACAGGCTTTGTGCCGAAGCATTTAAACAGCTTGACAGAAAGAAAGAAATCAGCGGGAAAAACAGGATCAGGAGGATTTTTCTTGTCATGATGGTGCACCGATGAGGAGGTAATAAATGGCGAAAAAGAGAGAGCAAAAAAATCTTCTTATCGTATGATTTACAGAATAAACACTTCGAAGAGGCAGTGTCAACCATGAAGGAGGGGAGGAACGACAGGGTGATATGTCTCGTGGCCTTAAAAATCCGATAGGAGTTCAAGCAGGTCTTCGATGCCGAGTTTGTGACTCATATCGCTTCCTTCAAGCAGACTGTCGGCCAGTTCTCTTTTTGCCTGGTGCAGACGGAGTATTTTTTCTTCAATAGTGTTTTTGGTGACAAGGCGATAAACTGTTACAGGATGCGTCTGGCCGATACGGTGCGCCCGGTCTGAGGCCTGATCTTCGACTGCGGGATTCCACCAGGGATCCATATGAATAACATAATCTGCAGCGGTGAGATTGAGCCCCAATCCGCCTGCCTTGAGACTGATGAGGAAAATATCGCCATCACCAGCCTGGAATGCTGCGACCTGTTCCTGACGCCGTTGTGCAGGCGTTGAGCCATCCAGATATTTGTAAGTAATATGACGTTCTTCAAGATATGAGCGAATGATGGAGAGATGCCTGGCGAACTGGCTGAAAACCAGTATTTTGTGGTTGTTTTCTATAAGTTCGGTGATAATTGAGCCGAAAAGTTCAAGTTTGGAACTCTGAATCATGGAATCGGCCTGAACGAGCCTGGCGTTGCAGCATGCCTGCCTGAGTCTCATGATTTCCGCCAGGATCTGCATTTGTTTCTGTCCGGCAGAGGAATCGTAATGTTTTATTTTTTCGAGCGCACTTAAACGAAGTGCCTCATAAAAAGCCATCTCCTCAGGAGTCATATCAACTTGGAGAATAACTTCTGTCCGGGGAGGCAATTCCTCAAGAACCTGGCTTTTGAGGCGGCGCAAAATAAAAGGCTGTATCAGTTTTTTTAGTTTTTCCCTTGTTTTTTTATTTTTATCTTTTTCAATTGGAAGGGCATAACGCTGGTTGAATTCCTCCAGGGAGCCGAGAAGTCCGGGGTTAATGAAATTGAAAAGATTCCAGAGTTCTCCGAGATGGTTTTCTATAGGGGTTCCTGTGGTAATCATTTTAAACTTCCCATTCAGTTCCATTGCCGCCTTGGAGCGTTTCGTGGCAATGTTTTTGATGGCTTGGGCCTCATCGAGGACAATGACCTGCCATTCCCTTGAAGAGAGAAGTTTATCCTCCTGCTGCAAAAGGCCGTAGCTGCATATTAAAACATCGAATGGACCAAGACTCTCGATCACCTGTTGCCTATCTTTGCCACCAAAGATAACTCCATTCAGAGTGGGCGCGAAACGATAAATTTCTTCCTGCCAGTTCAGGCAGACGGAAGTCGGAGCCACAACAAGTGACGGTCCCAGGGGCGCATCAAGAAGAATAATTCCCAGACTCTGCAGCGTTTTGCCGAGACCCATGTCGTCAGCCAGACAAGCTCCGACTCCCCAGTGTTTCAGCCGGGTAAGCCATTGAAATCCGTCAACCTGGTACTCTCGCAGTTCCGCCTGCAGGGTTGCCGGGATTGCCGTCTCAAGTGCCATGGCTTCGCGGATACGTTGCCGCTGATTCTGCCACGCTTGGTCTGCTGTGATGTGAATGCCGCTGTCTATAAATCCTTCCAGAGCGCAAGCGGCGAGGGGATGCATCTTTCTTTTCTGATTATAATTTTCCGTAAAGGTAAGGAGTTCTTCGAGTTGGCGGCGAAACTGCCGGGACAGGGCCAGGAATTCACCTTTGCCCAGCGGGATAAATCTCCCGGAGTTTGATTGGGCAAGCTCAAGAAGGGTTTTCATTTCCATGACCAGGTCACGGTCAACAGTGAGTTTGCCGTCAAGTTCGAACCAGTTTTCCTTGTGCTTTATGTTCAGATGTAAATTTTGAAAGGAGGCTGAATGGCGAATGGTGAGTTTTTCACCTTCGGGATACTCAACAATAACATCATCACCCAGAGCGCTGATTTCGTCGAGAATTTCCAGACAATCATAGAGGTCTTCGATAAACCATTCGTTGTCCATGTCTCCTAGTCCAGCCAGGGTGGGGCATTTTTCCTCTATTTGTGCACATTGCATTCTTTCTTTTTCAAGGTCGCGGCATGTCTGCAGGCGTTTTCCGTTAATTTCGGCAATGACATTCACCGCACCTTCTCCAGGGTGGAGATAGGGACCACCGAAAGCAAAGGGTTTCACCCGCATGGAAATCCTGAAGCCATTACCTACCGGTAGAAGCTGGATAATAATTTTATCGGACGCTGCAATCTTCTTGATTTCCTCCGGTGTAGAGCCGATATCGGAGTGAATGGTCAGGCAGGATGAAAGGTTGGCTAGTGTCTCAAGCACTTCCTTTTGGGCGGTTGTAGGGATCAGAAGTCCATCGTCACCTATTATTGCAGCGATTTTGCGATGTTTTTCCGAAATTTCAATGATTCTGAAGCGAGTTGGCGTTTCTCGTATCGCTATCACCTTTTCATCGCCGATTGGCGATGAAAATTCGAGCAGCACTTGCTTACCCTTTCTGGTGGCATGTAACTCTGGTTCTCCTTTGGTGACTTCGATCGGAATAGAAGGATGCCTGCTGGAAAAAAGAAGTGGATGTCCAACCAGGGCCGACAGGGTTTCATCCATATCAAATTCAAAAGATGTTTCATTGCCGGATTCCTTTTTACGCAAGGTGGCCCTGATTTTCTGATCCTGCTCGGAGAGATAGAGTTTTTCTCCAGTGTAGAGTCTTTTTAAAGCAACAGCCCGCCCCTGTGTCCATTTGTTGTCAGATGTCATTTTTTGTTCTTTGGGATGAATGGAAAAGAATCCCGCGTGATAGTCCAACAGCCAGACCAATCTGAATTGGGGAGAAAGGGAAGAATCATTTTCCATGCTGACTATGTTAAGTGCTTTCAGGCCACGCTGCCACGCTTGTTCATGGGGAAGGGCGTCAAAAAGAGGAGTTATCCCCGCTTCTTTACAGATGTGTTGACTGAAATCGAAGTAAGTTTTTTTGTCTGTTGCCTGGTACAGCAGGTATGCATATTCCATTGCCAGCCAGTCATAGTGGTTTTCCCTTGCAAGGACAAAAAAATTATGAAGTTCATCATGCTGTTCCTTTTGCAGGACACCATTCAACCAATAGTTGCCGAGACCCATGAAAAGGGCTGTGAAAGAATTTTTTTCTTCTGGGCGCCATAAACGTAAGGTCTCATCGGGTTTAAAAGTCTGCAGTTTTGATCTGGTTACCTGATGGAGAACCCTGTAAGCCGGGAGAATCGGGTTATTTTCCTGCGTCGATTCAATGGTGGCAATAAGAGAGGAAATTATGCCGAATTTTCTGTAATCACCGGATTTCAGCAGGGCAAGGATATAAATAAGTCCTTCAACGCCGATAAAAAATGCGTTTTTCGATTCTTTTTTACTGCGGAGATCCTTGAGATCTTCCTGGAATTCGGTAATGGCCCTGTCATTGTTTCCACGCAGGAAAGAAAGCCAGCCACGCAGGCCGAATGAATCGATATAGGTTCCCGCTTCAGCCATCTTGCTGCGGGCTCCTGCAATATCAGCCCGCAGCAGGAGATGAGAGATTACCAGATAATAGATAGAGGGCCATCCGGCCCGGGGTATTACGGACAATGCATCATCATCGGTAAGATATGCGAGAGGGGCGGCAAATGATTCAAGCTGAAAAAAACATTTTCTGCTGATTTCATGTAGGCCATGGAGTTGGAGGTGAGGCGGTAGCGTGCGAAACCAAAGGGGATCGAATGGATTGTTGATGATCGACACAAGGGGAGAGTACTGTTCCCCGTTTTTTCGGCAGTCATAGTAGCGGAGCAGGTGATTGTTGAAATGTTCAAAATCCGCGAGGTAAAGACCAATACGCATTTCACGTATATGGCGTAGTTCTCTATGTGGAAGATTTTCATAAGCTTCACCGTTGTCAGGGAGGTTCCGCCGGACGACCCGAGCCATCCTGCGGAGTTTGCCAGAGGCGAGTGCCTTTCTGCTGGCTATTTCAATAATGGATGGATTGCATTGGCCGTGAAGTGTAAGAAGTTCCATTTCACGCAGCCGTCGTAAGGCTCCCCGACATAAATGCTCCTTTTCCAGATAATTTTCAGTTCCAACACCATTCGTCGCGGCAAATTCGAGAAAACAGGAGAGAATAACCGCCTGGTCAACTGGTTCAAAAATAACCGAAATGAACTGGAGGAGTTCCTGTTCCAGGTCAGTCAGATTTTCATAACGTTTGAGAAGCTGGGTTGTTTTTGAAATAACGGGAAATTGAGCCATTCGAACAGTATACCATATAAATCATCACTGACTTGTTCATTTTTATATAATGAGAGCGTCTTTTGACAGAATTATTGAATTTACTCAAACAGACAGATAAAATATAATTTTAATGGATAATGTTTTCCGCTTAGTTTTGTCTAAATAATGTTCAAACTTTTTGATGTGTTTTGGCATTTTTGCCGGGGAGATGTCTTATGTTGAAGGCCAAACTGAATAAAAAACAATGCGTTGCACTGATACTGGCGGGAATAATTACCATGGCGTCGCCAGTGCACGCGGAAAAGCCTTCATGGGCTGGAGGTGGTGGTAAAAAGGCAGGACAACACGAGAAAGATAAAAAACCG
>QKJV01000138.1 GCA_003249165.1 Desulfobulbaceae bacterium
GGCTACGTAAACGCCTTCCCATTGCTTTGTTTTTGGGTCTTCTTTGTCAATATAGATGACCACATCGTTAAGGCTGTCACTGAACTGTTTTTCCTGTATGCCTTCATCAATTTTTTCCTTGGCAAGCTGAAAAAAAAGTTTCTTCATGGCAACAGTACCACTTGGGATCAGAGTGGTGGAGAAATAGCCGGTCAGCAGTGAACTGCACAGCGCAAAAAAGATGACAGCGGGCAGCATGCGTAATAATCCTATACCGGCCGCCTTGAGGGCGATGAGTTCATTGTCGTTGCCCATCCGGGTAAAACAGAGGATAACACCCAGCATGCTGGCCATGGGAATGGCGAATAGAAAGAGGTTGGGAAGCATGTATGCACAGACGCGGATGAAGTCAGGAAAACTGATGCCGAAATTGATGATAAAATTAAAAAGAGGCAGAATGCGGCCAAGAAAAAGAATTGCCGTCAAAATCAGCAGACTGGCAAAAAAAGGCGCCAGCGTTTCAGTAACGAGATATGTGTAAAGTAAAAGGGGCAATTCAGTTATCCGTGAGTTGCTGAATGGTTATGGTAGAGAGAATTTCTAGAAAAAGTCATCTTCTGGCGAGTATGAAGCCAAGAAAGACTAATGCGATTCCAACGACGTTACTGACTAACATATAAGTGAATGCAATTCTGTATTCACCTACCTTGAGTAACTGGGTTGCTTCCCTGGCGAAAGTTGAGAAAGTTGTGAATCCGCCAAGAAAACCTGTAAAAATAAACAGTTTCCATTCATTGGTCAAGCGTGTACCGGCAAAAAAAGCCCAGAGGTAGCCGATGAGGAATGAACCTGCGAGATTCACCGCAAGTGTGCCGAAAGGGAAAGCCTGAGATGTGTTGCGCT
The DNA here is from genome assembly GCA_003249165.1 of Desulfobulbaceae bacterium. Classification (GTDB taxonomy): domain Bacteria; phylum Desulfobacterota; class Desulfobulbia; order Desulfobulbales; family SURF-16; genus SURF-16. The sequence goes on from QKJV01000138.1 coordinate 883, forward strand.
GGACAAATACGGAAATCAGGTAGCGGAAAAGAGAACCCAGGCTGCCGCCAGCCATTATTGCTAGTATTTTCGTCATAATTTAGCTTGAGAGTTGTTAGAGTTGCATGCTAATACCATTCCTATTTATCACATTTCATCACATGTAACACTTTTTTTTGGAATTCTTATGCGACCAATTGTCTTCAGTGCCGAAGTCAAAGCATCACCACCGTGTCCTGAGGATAATACTGCAGATATTGAACGGTTGAAAAAGACACTCGTTTTTCCAGAAGAAAATGATCTTTCGGTACCATTAAAAAACATCGATCGGATTGCCGGAAATTTCAGGCGATACGGCTATAGCGGGATTGCCGTCATGAATGATATGCCGGCGGGTATACAATTGGCTGATTTTCTTCCGGATCGACCTGAGAGGCTGCTCGCAATGGCACTCGATCTTGGGACTACGAGGCTGGAAGCGAGTTTGATTAATTGTCTTGATGGACGGATACTGGTCCGCTGCAGCCGGGAAAACAGGCAGACAGAGTATGGTGGTGATATCCTGACCCGGATGCACTATGCGGCAAAAAAAGGCGGTCTGCCCTGCCTCCAGGAGGCTGTTGTGGCAAGTTTCAATGAACTGGCAGCAGAGCTTGCCGGAAAAGCGGGAGCACAGAGGGAATGTATCCGGGCGGTGGTGGTAAGTGGCAATACGACCATGATCCATTTTCTGTTGGGATTAAACACCCATAACCTCTGCCGGGCACCTTATGTGCCGCTCGTCTCTTCACCTGAGCCGTTTTTGGCTGCTGAAGTGGGGCTTGTCATTCATCCGGCAGCACCGGTCTGGGTAATGCCCTCTATCACCAGCTATCTGGGCGGCGATGTTATCGCCGGAATTGCGGCGACAGGGATTGACCGGGATGAGCGGGTCAGCATGCTGATCGATGTTGGAACCAATGTCGAGGTTGTTCTGGGTAACAGAGAGTGGCTTCTGGCCTGTTCCGGCGCTGCCGGACCTGCTTTGGAGGATGGGGTGGTTCGGATGGGAATGCGGGCTGCGCCTGGGGCGATTGAACATATTTCAATTGAGCCGCAAAACTGTAAGCCACACGTTCAAACTATTGCAGGGGAGAACCCACGGGGAATATGCGGTTCCGGTATTATTGATTTGATTGCCGGTCTCTACCGGGAGGGAATTATCGATAACCGTGGCAAATTTCGAACAGAGCATTGTCCTGAACGTTTTAGAGCGACTGCTAATGGCGTTGCTTTTTTGGTTGTTGAGGCTAATAAAGCAGGATGCAAGGAATCAGTTGTCTTGGATCAGGTCGATCTTGATGCGGTTATCTACTCCAAGGCGGCCATGTATGCGCTGCTCACCACTCTGGTGGATAAAGTTGGAATCACTTTTGCCGATCTGCATCGCATTTATGTTGCCGGAGCCTTTGGGGGCGGCATTGATCTGCACCATGCCATATCCATTGGTATGCTGCCTGATTTACCCGTGGAGATATTTCAAACTGTCGGCAATAGTTCCCTGGCCGGCGCGGAAAGGGCATTGCTTGATAGCGATTTCAGGCGGCGGTGTATGCAGCTTCCTGGCAGGATCACCTGCCTTGAATTAAATAGCAGCCCGGAATTTGTGCACCGTTTCATGCAGGCCCGTTTCATACCCCATGCCGATACCTCTCTTTTCCCTTCGGGTATTGTTTCGTAGGGATACCATTTAAAAAAAACAGTTATAGCCGTATCTATTTATCTGTATTTTCGGGGTATTTCCTGCAACAGGCGCGATATCTCCTTGACAAAAGAGCCTCTTCCTGGACTACACTTGATTATAGAAACGGAAAGATTCCGGTAAAAATGAAGAACCCCCCAGCGTTTATAACAAAAAAAGACGTTTTGTTGAATAATCTGCAGCATGAGGAATCCTTTGAAAAGGGAGGTAAAATTTTTTTGTTTCATCCTTGTCTTAAATGAAACAGTTGCTGAGTTGAAAAGTTGAATGTGCCATGAACCCTACTCATAAAGGAGGGAGAAATGAAGAGACTCAAACCGTTCTTCGTTTTTATTGCGGTTATGGCCGCAAATCTTTTTGTCGTTTCCTCATTATTTGCTGATGGAGGAGCACCCGGGGTCGGACAGTCCCAGAATAACGCTTCCTGGACTTATGCAGGTAAAACAGGAATCGGGACCTCGTACGAGCGTTATGTCGGGCATGTTTATAGTGAAACAGGTCCAACAGGACCTATCTCTCAAGTCTGGTTTTCCATTGCCCAGGGAATTGTTACAGAGACAGCATATGGGCGGATTGATGCAGCCCAGATCAAGGACTTGCAGTTTCTCGTGACAGGCAATGGCTTTTTTGACGAGGAAAAAACAGCAACAGAGCACAAGACGGATTACCTTGCCACCGATACAGACGGTAGGCCGCTCTCTTTAGCCTATCGGTTGACCAATACAGCAAAAAACAACAAATACATCATTAAAAAAGATATCTTTACCGATCCTGACCGGCAAACACTCTTCATTCGCGTTACCTTTACCGCAAACGAAGACAATGTCACCCCGTATATTCTCATAAATCCGCATATGAACAATTCCGGTCGATCCGACGTAGCATATGTCGGCCGTGATGCACAGGGAAAAGGATATCTCAATGCACGGGAAGGAGAAAATCTCTATCTCTGCCTGCGGAGTACGGCTGCTTTCAAAAAAATGTCAGCCGGTTTTGTCGGAACTTCGGATGGTTGGCAGGATTTGCATGATAACGGAGTGATGGATTGGGACTACGATTTCGCCGATGATGGTGGCGGTAATGTGGCCATGATGGCGAAGCTGGAATCTCTCCGGTCAGGTCAGAGCGTGACTTTTGATATAGCCGTTGGTTTTGGTGAAAGCCACGGGAAGGCTATGGCCGCAGCGGATGGCTCCTTGAATGATGGTTATGATACTTTGCTTGCCCGATATAATGGTACCGGGGAAGCGATAGGGTGGCAGGATTATCTCAACAGTCTCTACCGGTTGCCGGAAATGATCGGTGCCACAGGCGATAAGGGCAAGTTGCTCTATGCAAGTGCCATGGTTTTGAAATCGCTTGAGGATAAACAGAATCCCGGTGCGCTGATTGCATCCCTTTCCATTCCCTGGGGGGATACAACATCGGCAAACGAAAGCGAAACAGGTTATCGGGCGGTTTGGCCCAGGGATTTCTATCAATGCGCAATGGCTTTACTGGCTATGGGCGACCGGGAAACCCCACTGGTTGCTTTTGAGTATCTTCCCAAGGTCCAGGTGCAGTCAGCTCAGGTATATCGGGATGGTATCACCATAGACAGCAGCAGACCAGGCTGGTTTCTGCAGAAAACACATGTTGACGGGCATCTTGAATGGTTGCAGATTCAGATGGACCAGACTGCCATGCCTATTATGCTTGGCTGGAAATTGAAGGAAAACGGGTTGCTCTCAGATGATGATCTGGCAAAAAGTTACTGGAATGTGCTGAAACCTGCTGCAGAATTTCTTGCCAATGGCGGGACAATCAAGGTTTCCTTTGATAACGGCGGAGTTGAGGAGTACTCCGTGCAGCCGCCGTGGACGAAGATGGAACGATGGGAAGAACAGTCCGGGTACTCTCCTTCTACTGAAGCGGCAATAATCACAGGTCTCGTGGTCGCAGCCGATATTGCCCGGCAGGTAGGTGATCCGGGTGCCGCAGACTGGTACGATGCGAAAGCCGATGAGTTTGCCGGAAAAGTCGCCAGTGCCATGTTTACGACAACAGGAGTTTTTACCGGCGGTGAGAAAAACGGCAGATATTTTCTTCGTATAACCCGAAACGAAGATCCCGATGACAATGGGGAGATTAGCGGCAGCAATGGTCGTCCATCAATTAATGAAAAGAATGTTTTGGATGCCGGTTTTCTTGAATTGGTGCGTTACGGGGTGCTGCCTGCCGATGATGCCTTTATTCTTGACTCGCTGCCCGAGCTGGATGCCCTCGACCTGGAAGACAATCTCAGGGTTAAATACGAGTTCAGTTTTAACGGACGGAATGGTTATCCCGGTTGGCGGCGTTACGGTAATGACGGCTATGGTGAACGGACCGACAATGGCGGGAATTACTCCGGTGGTGATTTTAGACAGCGTGGCCGGGTCTGGCCAATATTTACCGGTGAACGAGGCCATTTTGAGCTGGAAAGAATCAAGGCGGCAAATGGCGGTCGGATCACCCTGCAGCAAATAAACCAGTTGCGGGCTACCTATGTTCGGGCAATGGAGTTTTTCGCCAATGAAGGACTGATGCTGCCGGAGCAGGTTTATGACGGGGTTGGCGATAACTCGACGCATCATTTTACAGTCGGTGAAGGAACGGACAGTGCAACACCTCTTGCCTGGTCGCATGCGGAATATATAAAACTTGTTCGTTCAATCACCGATGCCAATACGTGGGATTCCTATCAGATTGTCAGGGAGCGCTACCGTCACAGGTTCAAGCACAACTTTTCCACCCTTTTCCTGCGGGGGACATGCAATGATTGGGGCATCACTCCGATGGTCCTTGTTGGAGATTATACCTGGCAGGCGAAAGACATAATTTTCGGAACGGGATCGGAAGAGCGCTTCAAGTTTGATGTTCGGGGAGACTGGACGGATAATTATGGAGACAATCCGATGAGGGACGAAATGGCTGATTCCTTCGGGGCAGATATCCCCATTAATGAAGGCGCCGGAAGCTATACAATAATTTTTAATGACCGGTCATTTCGTTATACGGTGACAAAAGATTAATGACAAGTGTCCACAACATCAATTTTTTCAATATGTTGTGGACGCTACCCGGACTCCTGATTATAGTATGAACTCGAGAGATTTCCATTACTGTTTTACCTGACATCACGGGGTGATGAAAGAATGCTTTTCCGTAATTTCAAAATTGCCATACGAATCGGAATAATGATAGGTATCTTTGTAATTATCATTATCTCGCTCGGTACCAT
>QKJV01000463.1 GCA_003249165.1 Desulfobulbaceae bacterium
ATCCCGCAAAACCCGATTCATCCGCATTGCCTGTTTTTCTCCTTCCAGAGAAAGCGGCAGATCGAGTTGGCCGATAAAACGGTGTGGAAAAAATTGATCAATCCGGCCATGGCGCATCAGGTAGATTTGAGCAACCTTTGACATGGTTACTCTGCTCCACGGCATTCACTGATCAGGCTGTCCATGCTGCAACCGGTTTCAATCTCTATGGCCTTCACAACTTTCCTGGCCTGCAGCAGCCTTCTATTGATAGCGGAGCAAGCCTCAGGATCGCCGCCAAAAAGCGCGAGTTTTTGCAAAAAACGTTTTTCCACGCTAACTAATTCACTGCCGCTTACCAGCTTGTCAGCGATATAAACAATCTCCTTTTCTGTAATTCTGCCCCCTTCCGGTAATTCTGCCTCACGGTGAGCCGCAACGATATCGGCGATCCTGTCAAAGCCAAGATTGCGCAACCAACGCCCTCCCTCCTCTTCATGCTGGGCATGACCTTTGGCAATATCATGCAGCAATCCGGCGACACGACAGATTTCCTTATCTGGGGCCTCATCTCTCCTTTCGGCAATCCCCGCGCATATTGCAGCGGCAATCTCAGCAACCCGCAGGGAATGGGCAACTCGATGGGGTGGCATGGCGTATATGGCATGCAATAAAATACGACATTCATCCATGGTAGGAATATCACGCTTCGCATAACGTTCCATGCCGATTTTATAATCATCCATTGTATCCATATCAAAAAGGATATTTGCGTCCGGCACTTCTATTTCCCGAACTGACGTTATGCTCTGCCTGTCAACCTTATCCAGCAGCTCACGTAGCCCGTTTTCTCCTGCATTATTCAAAATCTGGGAAATAAGAGAACTGGTGATAAGCGGTGGATGCCCTCTTCTGCCCTGGAAAACTGGATATAACACAGCGGGCAAGCAGGTGTTGAATGCATCGACAAGAAGACGGATGGTTCCCTTACGTATCAATGGAATGTCAACCGGCAAAAGAAAAAAGGCACGGGTGTCAGGATGCAGCACTCTTATCCCTGACTGTATCGAGGAAAACATCCCGCGACCGAATTCAGCGTTGAAAACGGTCCTTGCCCCGGACTCGAGGGCTATCTGTTCAATCTCCGCGGCTCTGTGTCCAGTCACCACAACGATGTCATTAATCGAACAACTTCGAAACAGATTGATTATATGCCCCAGCAGGGTAGTTTCACCAAAAGGCAGAAGAGCTTTCAGCTTGCCCATCCTTGAAGAAAAACCAGCGGCCGGAATAATAGCTGCTATCTCACTTCCCACGGTTTTGCCTCCTTGCACGTTCCTGGATAAGTTCAGCGACTATGCTCACAGCAATCTCTTCCGGAGTATCGGCTTGGATGGAAAGGCCAATGGGACAATGAACCCTGCCAATCTGTTCTTTATCTGCTCCATTCGCTATCAGATGAGCGTAAATGGCATTCCGTTTTTTGCGGCTGCCTATCATACCGACATATCCGGCAGAAGTACGTAACGCCTGCTCCAGCACATCACGATCATGCATATGGCCTCTGGTTACAATGACAAGATAGCTGTCATGGGAAATCTCGTAGCCAAGGAAGCAATCTGCAAACGAAGAAAGAACGACAACCTCATCAGCAACAGAAAAACGTTCACGATTGGCGAATTCGGCCCTGTCATCCATGACGATAACCCGAAAACCCACTCTGGCAGCGGCTTCAGCTGTGCAGGCGGCAACATGTCCGGCTCCAAGCAAAAATAAATCTCCGGGAATGGCAAAATAAGAAACGAGATACTCATCGTTATCATATCTGATAACTGAAGGGGATGATGAAGCAAGCCGCATTTTTTTGACGGCTGATACAATGCTTTCCGGAGCACGTAAATCCTCTTGTTTTCCCGAATCGGCAATCACATAGCGAGAGGATGAGGGCACCTGTCCATTGAGTTTGCTGACAAGAGCAACACGGCGGCCCCCAGAGATTGCAGCGAGAATATCGGAAAAAACGCGGATATTGTCATCAACTGCGGCAATATATTCCAGGCAAACTTCCATACTGCCACCACATATCATATCTGTTCCCGCAGTCTCGGCGTTTGTAAGATTAAAAAAAGTGCGAGCTGATTTTTTGTGAGCAAATATTTGGATCGACTCTTTGATAGCCATGGCTTCCACCATCCCGCCGCCAACGGTTCCGGCAATACTGCCGTCACACCGCACAATCATTCTCGCTCCGGCCATTCTCGGCGCTGATCCATTTTTGTTGCAGACGGTAGCCATCACCAGATCTTCACCGTTTTTTAAGAAAGTACAAATCTGTTGAATGAGTTGTTTCATAATGTTTGATTCCTTGCCAAAGAAGCCTTTCTCTTAAAACTGCGGTACCATTAAATTCTCAGGCAATTTTTTATGTACCCTCCTATCTGAAATAATTCGCTTACCTTTGTTGATAAGGCCCGAGCAATCCGCATGATGATTGTCTATCCTCCAGCAAAACAGCCTTCCCATTTCGATAGTGAGAGTTACGGGGTCAGGCTTAGTCACAGATCAATACCTGTAAAGAAAAGATCAAGGGCATCGCTGTCAATATAAACGGCATCAGGATCTCTTTCAATCTTGCTGAAAGATTCATTAGTTACAGGGTAACTGTAATGAATGGCGACACCAGAGAATCTGAGAGAATCTTCAGCTGTGATCAGGGTCTGCGCAGGCAGAATTTTCTCCTTGTCAGGCCACAGGACTTAAGGAGAGTGCACGGAATGGAACATCTACCATGACGTTCTGCCCCAGAGTATAACCCTTCTCTAAATAATGCGAGAGAGAAACACGCAGGGAAAGCACAACCCCCACATCCACTTGTATGGAGACGAACTCACCATCCCGCTGGAGCGACCAGACTCTCCCGGAAAACTGCAGCCCCTCACCTTGTCTCTCTTCTGAACAAGAATAAAGCGCCAACAAGGTTGCATCTATCTGTATAAAACACTGCTCTGCCTGATACGGAAACAGAGAGAGAGGCAGGCAAAATTCCAGCCAGGATTCAGCCTTCCCTCCATCTCTTTCATGAGAATTTTCTCTCACACGACAATGCAATTCGCCGGGATTTTTAATTAAGCATTGCACGTTCAACATATTCTCCTGCAGGGCAACGGACAACCTGCCATTCTGCAAAACCAGGGTACGTTCTGATAAACGGCTACTCTGCTGGTGATAGTGCGTGGAAAAAATAATTGAGGTCTCGTTTTTCTCCCGCATCTGAAAAAGTAAATTGAGAATAATTTCCTGATTCTCTTTATCCACATTCGCCGTTGGCTCATCACACAACAAGACAAGAGGCTCCAGCACCATGGCCCGGGCAAGAGAGACGCGCTTGGTCTCGCCACCCGACAGGCCACGCGCGTTGGCCTCAGAAAAACGCTCCATGCCAACCGTCTCAAGAGCCGCCTTGACACGTTGGTTAATCTCACTGCGCCCTACCTTGCGCACTTTTAAGCCATAGGCGACATTGTCATAAACCGTTCCCGAAAACATAATAGGACTCTGATCAAGCAGCACGACCTGCCTACGCTTGAGGAAGATGTGTTTATCCCAACATATCTGATCACCGAGAAACGCCAGTTCACCGTGAGTTGGTCTCTCCAGGAGAGCAAGAATATTCAACAGAGTCGTCTTTCCTGCCCCATTAGGGCCCAGCAGGGTATAGATTTTCCCCTGCTCGATGTCCAGAAAAGGGATATCGAGGACAATCCGATTGTTATATTTTCTTTGAATATTTCGAAGGCTATAGAGCATCGGCAGTTGCCCGTCCCTGAAAGAAATGAAACAGCATGTTCAGCAGAAAGGCAAAGGTAAGGAGCGCAATACCAAGTGCAACGGCAAGCACGAATTCACCTTTATCATATTCCAGAGCCATGGCCGTGGTCATGGTCCGTGTAAACCCCTTGGCGTTTCCTCCCAGCATCATCGAAATGCCCACCTCGGCTATCACCCGGCCAAAGGCAGCAATCAGGGCAGCACAAACCCCATAGCGGGCCTCTTTAAGGATAACCCGTGCCATCTGCACCATGCTTGCCCCTAAGGTGAGTGCTGTTCTCCGATAGCGACCGTCAATACGGCTTACGGCAGCAATGGTCAAGGTCGTAAGAACCGGCAGGATGAGAATGACCTGGCCGATAACAATAGCTTTCTGAGTATAGAGAAGATCCAAAGTGCCCAGAATACCGCGGCGTGAGATGAAAGTATAGACAACAAGAGCAATGACAACCGTGGGCAATGCCAGCAGGGTATTGAGACAGGTCAGAACCAGCCGTTTACCGTAGAACTCCGAATAGGCAATTATAAAACCGGCAGGAACCGCCACAACAGCCGCAAGGAGGGTGGAGGCAAAACTGACCCGTAATGACACGCCAACAATTTCAATCAGTTCAGGATCAAAGGAGAGAAGGAGAGAGAGTGCAGACCTGAAACTATCGACTAGCATACCCATATATGTGTCTCCTCAATCTTCTGCTCCAGCAATGTCACATTCATAATGACAACGGAAGGGAGAAGACGCTTCTCCTCCCCTGCAAAATGGATCAAAACGCAAACGCTTAGCGGGCATCGGGAAAGAAAAGCTGCTTACCTTCCAGCTTATAGCCCTCAATCAAATCCTGCCCTCTTTTCGAGATGATCCAGTCAACGAACTTCATGGCAAGATCGTACTGAACGCCTGGATGTTTCTTGGGATTGACAGGGATGATACCGTACGGATTAGCCAGAGTCTCGCCCCCCTCGCAGAGAATATCAAGCTCAACGGCAGGTGTTTTACCGTATTTATACTTTATGTAGGTACCACGGTCAGACAGGGTGTATCCCTGTTTTTCTTCGGCAAAGGTAATGGTTTTTCCCATGCCCTGACCGATGGACATATACCAGCTGTCACTGTTTGCAGGAGTAATGTGAGAGATCTCAATTTCCTTGCCGTCCTTGATGACTTTCTGTGTTTTATTGGCAAGAGCCACACCGGAGGCCTGCCACAGACTCTTTTCCTTGGTATGCGTTCCGCTGTCATCGCCACGGGAAACAAAGATCGATCCGTTCTCGGCAATCTTCGCGAATGCCTTTGCTCCATTGTGCATTCCCTTGATTCTTGCAGGATCAGAATCAGGACCAATAATAACAAAATCATTATGCATGACCGCATAGCGTTTGGTCCCGCCTCCGTCAGCAACGAACTTGTCTTCACGGTCACGGGCATGAACAAAGATGACATCAACATTACCGTCCTCCCCGTCACGAATTGCTGCGCCTGTCCCCTTTGCAACAACCTTTACATCAATGCCGGTATCCTTTTTAAACGCAGGGAGAAGAACATCCAAAAGCCCGGAAGACTGGGTTGATGTCGTTGTCGACATTTTGAGCAGGGGTTCTGCTAGGGCAGCACTGGTAAACAGACACACAGACAACAAACATGCAACTAAAGCAATACGACTTTTCATGCATTCACCCCTCTCTTTTGAAATTTTCAGGGAATACCATTTTCCCATATAAGGATATATCATAGCCACGAAACTCTTCGCTAAAACTGCGACTCATTCACAAATTTCCGACAGGAAAACAAATTTCAAGAACAGCCAACGGATTACGCACTTGGCAGACTCGGTTTATTGCGTCCCGGCTTTATACCGCTATAAAGCTGGGCTTGTCCAATAAGCTTTTTTAGCATGAAGACTCTGTTTTGACGGCTTCACAAGATTGCACACTAAGACGAACAGTGGAGAAATGGCAAATTTCCGAAATCAATGCCTCCATATCAGCACATTTACCATTCAATTCGGCCCTTTGGATAGTCGATATCAGTTCCTTTCGGC
>QKJV01000415.1 GCA_003249165.1 Desulfobulbaceae bacterium
CAAAACGCAAGGTGGGATTCGGCCGCGGGATGGAACATGCCGAGTGCAGCTATATCTTTTTAAACGAAAGAGTTCCTGCAGTTGACATGAATATCCATGCGCTGAAACGAGGGCTCATGCTGCTTGAAGGCATTGGCATAAAAACGGATAAAGTCGTCTATAATCTACAGCCCTCTGATAAGCATTACCTGCAGGTCGAGACCTTACTGCGCACGCTGGGCATAAAGGAGCCTTCCAGAGTTATCCCGATCAATCCGGTGGCAACTTGGCCAACAAAGCTCTGGGATAATGGCGGATTTGCCCAAGTTGCCGACTGGCTCGTCAACCAGGGCTATCATGTGGTCTTTACTGGTGGGAAAGGAGATAAGCAGATAATTGATGCGATTATCTCTTTAATGAAAAACCCGGCAGCCAGCCTAGCCGGAGAGACCAGCCTCAAGACATTGGCCGCCCTTTACAACCGTGCACCACTCGTTATCTCCACGGACACCGGGCCCATGCATCTTGCAGCTGCAATGGGAACCCCGGTCGTCGCCGTATTCGGCTCCACTGCTCCATGGCGCACCGGTCCTTATGGTGATCGGCATCGTGTCGTCCGGCTCGATTTGCCCTGCAGCCCCTGTTTGAAACGGGAATGCGATGCTCCCGTCTGTATGCGTGATCTCGCATCTGATAGAGTGATTAATGCCGCCAAAGAGTTGCTGGCGGAAGTTGATTGATTTTTAATGTCTTTACTTCATATTTCGGTCTTTTTCTTGACTTCTACTCCGGTGGAGATATAAATAATAATATGTGCGACATTTTGTCATGCTGGTTGCTTAGCCGCTATTTCCATCGCCCCTTCCTGATAAATGTATGTGACCGGCAGAATATAGTAAAATTTTCCTGAAAATTGAAGCTTTTGAGAATAGTTTCATCCATACCTGCCTAATGGTTTCGGGGCGGAGTATCTTGCGATTGACCCAGTGAGTGAATAGTTTGGTAAAACAATAAAAATGTTGGCTGAGTTATTTTGTTCCGGAATAGTTACTATTAAAGAATATGATTATTTCTCCAAGGCCTATGAACTCCATTTCCCAGTCCCCGGTTGTTGAGGAGCCGGGCGTTGAACTGACAATAAAAGGTGTTGTTCAGGGGGTAGGGTTTCGCCCTTTCACCTATCGGCTCGCCTCGCGTTTCGGCTATCGAGGAACTATTTCCAACTCCGCTGATGGGGTAGTACTAAGGCTTGCGCCCCCCTATGCGCGACTGGACAGTTTTTTGCGCTGTCTGCGGGATGAGGCACCCTCTCTTGCATCCATAGCCTCTGTAGAAACAAGGCAGATAGATGATTTCCCTCTCGTGCCGGAACTGGTAATTCAAGAGAGTGATCATACGGGCAGAGTAAACACCATGATCCCACCTGATGCAGCGGTATGTGACGATTGTCTAAGAGAAATGTTTAGCAAAAAAGATCGCCGTTACCGGTATCCATTTATAAACTGCACCAATTGTGGTCCTCGTTTTACGATTGCTGAATCAATCCCATATGATCGGGCAAATACCTCGATGAGTGTTTTTCCAATGTGTCCCGCCTGTGGCAGGGAATATCATGATCCTCTTGACCGCAGGTTTCACGCCCAGCCCAATGCCTGTCCAGAATGCGGTCCTGAACTGAGTTGGTATGACAGTCGCGGGACCCTTATTAATTGTGATGATCCGCTTTCTGAAGCTGTTAATGCTCTGAGCCGAGGGTTGATTGTCGCCATGCGCAGTCTGGGAGGATTTCATTTAGTCGTTGATGCGACTAACGAGCAGGCGGTACGCACACTGCGCGAGAGGAAGAAAAGACCCGCCAAACCTCTTGCCGTCATGGTGGCAGATCTGCGTGAGGCGATGAAAATATGTCGAATATCGCGTTCTGAAATGGAGGAACTTCGGTCCCACAGACGCCCCATTCTTTTGCTTCGCAAGAACGAAGATTCCCCGATTGCTCCATCTGTGACATCGGGACTTCCCCATTTAGGTCTGATGTTGCCTTATACTCCCTTTCATCATCTGCTTTTCCGGGCTGCCGATACAACCCGGATGTTGGTCATGACAAGTGGCAACAGGGGAGGAGAGCCTATTTGTACGGCAAACTCTGAAGCTATGGAAAAACTTGCGGATATCGCAGATTTTTTCCTATTTCACAACCGGGATATTGTTACCAGAGTAGATGATTCGGTTTTGAAGTTTAGTAATGATAAAAGAAGATTTATTCGCCGTGCCCGTGGGTATGTGCCTGGTTTTGTCGCCTTGGACAGGGATTTGCCGGATATTCTCGCCTGCGGGGCGGAGTTGAAAAATACTTTCTGTATGGTCAGGGAGAAGACGGCCTGGGTGAGTCAACATATAGGCAACCTTTCCAGCTTGGAGACTCTTGAATTTTTTGAGGAAAGCATCCGTCACATGCAGGACATCCTTCGGTTCACTCCTGATGCGATTGCCTGTGACCTGCACCCGGATTATCTCAGTACCCGTTTTGCTGAAAGTACTGGACTGCCGCTGTACCGGGTACAACATCATCATGCCCATGCTGCGGCCATCATGGCCGAACACGGCCTATCAGAAGAGGTTTTTGCCGTAATTCTTGATGGAACAGGGTTTGGCCCGGACGGTACGGTGTGGGGTGGTGAGATCCTGCTGGCCGGGTTTACATCGTTTTTGCGACTGGCAAATATAGAAGAAATGATGTTGCCCGGAGGGGATGCCGCTGCACGGGAACCATGGCGGATGGCGTTGGCTGTTTTATGGACTGCATTCGGCGAGAATGGATTCAGGGACTGGCAGCATATCGTTCCCGTTCTGAAAAAAATTGAGCATGAAAAACGAACGGCTCTCGTACAGATGATGTCCCGTAGGGTTAATACTCCTATTACCTCAAGCTGCGGCAGGCTTTTTGATGCGGTCGCGGCGTTGCTTGATTACTGCCTTGTTTCAGGATATGAAGGGCAGGCTGCTATGCAGCTTGAGGCTGCTGCCTGGCAGTCTGTTGTTGGTGAATCTATTGAACATGCGACCGCTGATGAACCATGTTTACCCGTTGCAATAAATGAAAGAGCGAATAGAATGGTAATCAGAATCGCTCCAATGATCCAAACCTTGGTTCAATCATCATCTTTTTTAGACAACCGGTCAGCATGTGCCCTTGCTTTTCATCGTTGGCTTATTCAGTCTGTAACAAGTGCCATCGAGCAACTTGCCTCCCGACACGGCAGAAAGAATATCGTGCTTGGGGGAGGCTGCATGCAAAACACTCTTCTGCTTGACGGACTGACAGGCAGTCTCAGGTCTGCCGGTTTCGATGTCTATACCGCCGAGAAGATTCCTGCCAATGACGGGGGACTTTCCCTTGGCCAGGCAATGATCGCCGGGATGCTTCACCACCGTAATTAACTGCAAAAAACGATTTTTGAGGCTTGACGGAACAAAGAACAATTCAGTCGGTCTTCTGGTTGAGATTTTTTGCATACAAACCATAAAATGAGGATGTTCAATGTGTCTGGCAGTACCTATGCGTGTAATCACCGTGAAAGGCGAGGAAAATAATTTTACCGTGCCACAGGTTGCGATTGTTGAAGCCCAGGGGATCGAAAAAGAAGTTCGCCTTGACCTTGTTGACCGCTGGCCGCAGATAGGTGATTACCTGATCATCCATGCAGGATTTGCTATTCATACACTGGATGCGGAGGAGGCGGAAAAAAATTTGCGTCTTTTGCAGGAAATGCTGAATTCCATGCAGTCTGAAGCTGGTGGGGAAACGCATTCACCATGAAATATGTAACGGAGTTCCGGGATAAACAGTTAATCGCTCCACTGGTTGAGGATTTACGCAGAACCATGGATCGCCCATTACGTATAATGGAGGTCTGTGGAACTCATACTATGGCCATTTTCAGGCATGGGCTTCGTTCTCTGATGCCAGAAGGGTTGGAGTTGATATCCGGCCCCGGATGCCCGGTCTGTGTGACATCGAATGCCCATATTGATGGATTTGTCGAGGTGGCGGGTCGGGATGAGGTCAGGCTGGCAATTTTCGGTGATCTTTTCCGCGTTCCAGGTTCTCGAGGCTCTTTGGCTGCCGCCCAGTCTCTGGGAGCAAAAATTGAGATTGTCTATTCTCCGCTGGATGCATTAAAGCTTGCGGAAAAATATCCAGGGCAGATAGTTGTTTTTGCCGCAGTCGGTTTCGAGACAACCATACCCTTGGTCGCTGCCACTATCCTTGAGGCCGAAAGGCTTCAGGTTGATAATTTTGCCGTTTTTTCCTCCCATAAAATTATGCCTCCGGCTCTTGATGCCTTGTTGAGTGATCCTGAACTTCATCTGGATGGGTTGCTTTGTCCGGGCCATGTAAGTACCATCATTGGTGCGGACGCCTACAAGCCGTTGACTACCCGCTATGGTCTTTCCTGTGTTGTGGCAGGCTTTGAACCAGTTGATATTCTGCAAGCGGTCATTATGTTAGCCAGACAGAAGAGAGAGAGTCGGGCGGAGGTAGAGAATGCTTATGTCCGGGCTGTTTCAAGTCAGGGGAATCCAAGGGCGCTCAAGATAATGAATGAGGTATTTGAACCGGTTGACTGCTGTTGGCGTGGTTTGGGAGAAATTCCCGGAAGCGGGATGGCGATCCGGGGGCATTTCGCGCAGTTTGATGCGGAGAGGCGATTTGGAATTACTCTGATGGAAACTCCGGAACCTAAAGGGTGTCTGTGCGGTGAAATCCTGAAGGGCAGATCAAAACCTGATGACTGTCCGCTTTTTGCTGGAAGATGTACGCCACTGAAACCTGTTGGCCCATGTATGGTATCAAGTGAAGGTACCTGCGCTGCGTATTATCGTTACGGAAGGACCTGAAAATGAACAAAGTCTTAATAATCTGCAAGTGACATGAAATGAAATCAAAAGATATGATTCTTCTTGATCATGGCAGTGGCGGGCGTGCCAGTCAGGAGTTGATCAAAAAGATTTTTTTGCCACAATTGAACAATCCGGTCCTGGCCTGCTTGGAAGACAGCGCTATCATTGAAACCGGAGCTGAAAGGCTGGCATTTACCACTGATAGCTATGTTGTAGACCCGATTTTTTTCCCTGGAGGTGATATCGGGGAGTTGGCTATTAACGGCACTATAAACGATCTGGCCATGCGGGGAGCAAAACCCATCTGCCTCAGCCTTGGCCTTATTCTGGAAGAAGGTTTTTTGCTTGATGATCTCAAACGGGTTGTCGCCTCTATTCAGGAAGCTAGCAGCAAGGCAGGGGTACCGGTTGTTACCGGTGATACCAAGGTTGTTCCTAAGGGCAAGGGTGACAAAATATTCATAAATACTTCGGGAATTGGAGTTGTTGTCTCCGGAACGGATATTTCAGCAAAAAACACCCGTCCCGGAGACGCGGTGATACTTTCCGGCAGTATTGGAGATCACGGGATTACCATCCTCGCACAGCGGGCGGGAATCTCACTGGGCGGGAATCTGCGCAGTGATACGATGTCCTTGCACCGACTTGTTCTGATGATGCTGGCTGAAATTCCCGGTGCCGTGCATACTCTGCGTGATCCGACCAGAGGCGGGGTGGCAACCTCTTTAAATGAAATCGCCGAATCAGCTCAGGTTTCTATTGAGCTTGATGAGAGTGCAATTCCAATAAAACCAGAAGTGGCTGCTGCCTGTGAGATTCTCGGCATGGATCCGCTTTATCTAGCCAATGAGGGAAAATGCCTGGCTTTGGTACGAATGGAAGATGCGGACAAAATGGTGAAATTAATGCATTCTGTCCCGGAAGGAGCAGCCGCGGCCGTTATTGGTTCCGTATGTGATGGGCC
>QKJV01000163.1 GCA_003249165.1 Desulfobulbaceae bacterium
GATCTCATATATAGTCTCCCCCCTTTATGCAAGGGCTTAGTAATAGAATGACGAGGGACAAGTTTGCTGCCATATATCCGGCCTCTTTTTGGCGGTTTGGTTCCGCCGGGCCCTAATGAATTACGCACGTATTGTCCTTATCAAATGTTCGGTTTTTAAAAACCGTTGAGATCCTCAGGGTTTCAATACGCCGGTCTAACCTGTTTCGTCATTACTGATCACACTGCCTTCGCAATTTTGGGTGAGTGACATCCTTTCCTTCGTTTAAATTCTCGTCGATGCGATTGTTCGATTACGCTAAATTTGGTTCATATCGGGTATTGTGCCGAAGAACAGCCCAGCCGATCCGCGCCAGCTTGTTGGCGACAGCAACAACGGTTTTGTGCCATCCTCTTCTTTCCAGAAGACGAATGATCCAGCGGCTCAATGAGTCATCCCGGTTGGCCGCATGAAGGACGACAGCACGTGCGCCTTGGACCAAGAGTGTTCGAAGATATCTATCACCTCGTTTACTAATCCCCAGCAGGACGTTTTTGCCACCACTGCTCCACTGTTTGGGAACCAGGCCAAGTGATGCGGCGGCGTGTCGTCCGCAGGCATAAGATTGACCATCGCCGATTGTACCGCGGAAAGCACTTGCGATAATCGGCCCGAAGCCTGGAATGGTTTGCAGTCGCTGGCAAGCCTCATTCTGCTGACTCAGCAGCCCTAGCTCCTTGGTGTAAAACGCAATGTGTTCTTCTAGTGCAACAAGCTGTTCATAGCGTCTTGCCAGGATGTTGCGAAACCGAAAGCTCAAGCCGTTGTCTGCGTCTTCAAGAAGTTCTGGAATCCGGCGACGTAGAACAGAGATCCCCTTTGAAAAAGAAATCCCGTATTCAGCAAGCAGCCCCCGAGTGGAATTGCTCAGAGCGGTGCGATCTCTCAGGCACTGAGAACGGATTCTGTGAATCGCCTGAATGTCATGCTCCTCTTCGGTTTTGACGGCAACAAATGTCACCCTTGGGCGGTCAACTGCCTCAGCAATGGCACGGGCATCGTTATAATCATTCTTGTTGCCCTGAACCAGTGGTTTGACATGCTGCGGCGGAATCAGTTTTACCTCATGCCCTATGAGAGTGAGCTTTCGCCCCCAGTAGTGAGAAGTTGCACAGGCTTCCATGGCGACCCGACAAGGAGGGAGCTGCGCAAAAAACTGACTGACCTGATTGCGGCGCAACATCCGTTTCTTCACCTCTTTATTGTGTCTGTTGAAACAAACGACATGAAAAACGTTCTTAGCCAAGTCCAGGCCAACAGTGGTAATATTCATAGTGGTCTCCTCTCTGCTACGCTGATGGTTAGATGCTTATTCCATCATGGCTCATTGAAGCCGATACGGGTAGCAGGGGGGAGACCATTTCATCAAATGCCGTGACTTAATCCCCCCATAAGGATGCTCATAACTTTATGAGGGGATTGAGACTACCGCAGGAAACTGATTTTGAATAAACCGTGCAAAGGGCTTCGATTCATTAAACCGTCGAAGTTTTGAACTGTGGGAAAAAGCTGGAAAGAAACGCCAGACACGCTTTAACGGCATCGCCGGGGATAAGGCAACCAGGCGATATCAGGTAGTTGACCCAGAGTCCATCAATCATAGCGGTCAAGGTTACAGCAATAGCTTGCAAGCTCATTCCGTTGATAATTTCCTTTCCACCGGATAATTCTCGTAATAATTTTTCCACCTCTGCCTCGTACTCACGATCAAGATTCGCGCATACCCCAAGATAGGTTTCTCGGTGAGGGGCGACACCCCAAAACGCCAACCAAACCGATACCTTCCTATGATCAGCAATTGGTGGATTTAGCAGAATCTCTATAAGGGTCTGGAGTCTAACCTCAGGGTTTTCATCGTGTTTAGTGACCGTCTCGCGCCAGCTCTGTTCATGTTCTTGGTAGAGCATGTTAAGCGCTTCAAGCATCAGTCGTTCCTTGGTCTCAAAGTGAAAGTTACATATTCCCCGAGATAACCCGGCCAAAGTGGCAACTTTGGACAAGGTGACACCTGCAAGTCCGTCGCTGGCAATGATATCGACTGTCGCGTTGAGCAGCTTCAGGCGGGTAAGCTGTTTCTGTTCAGAACGACTGGGTTTCTGGGGTTTGGGCGGCATAGGAGACTCTCCAATTATGTCTGGAAACATTTACTTGACGCTATCACTGAACGGACGTATAGTCAATTTAGTTTCGCTGGTTGGCCGTTCAGCCAAAATTGTAGTTTGTCTATTCTCAAGGAGTTTTTAGCCGTGAGCAAGTCTAAATCAGCCACTCTCGGGATATTGTTTGTCGCTGTTATCTGGGGGGCCGAGTTTGTCCTTGTCAACAATGCAATTGATCGATTGGAGGTACACAGTTTCAATGCCATTCGCTTCGGAGCCGCCAGCCTGTTTATCGGTTTTTGCATGCTGGTATGGAAAAAACTGGATGGATTCAATTGGCTGATGGCCAAAAATGGGGCGGTTTTGGGGATTTTGCTCTACCTCGGCTTTTCCACACAGACCTTCGGGCTTCTTTATACAAGCGTATCTAATAGCGCATTTATCACCAGTCTGAATGTGGTGCTGGTTCCAATCGCAGCAATGATTCTTCTCGGTGACCGTCCTCGTTTAACGACGCTTTCAGGTGTAGGGGTTGCAGCTGGTGGCCTCTATTTCCTCACTGTCGCTGGTGCGACGCCTTTCAACTTCGGAGATATGCTAACCCTTATTTGTGCAGTCATGTTTGCTCTGCATATTGTCTTTACAGGAAAATACAGTCAGCAGCACGATGCTTTCCCCCTGATTTTTATACAACTTCTGATGGTTTCAGTTCTTAGCCTCGGCTCGGCACTGTTTCTTGAAGACTGGCAGCGTTTACTTGATGTGGAGGTAATCGGTAATGTCGATGTTCTTTCGGCGATCGTTGTCGCCTCACTTCTCGGCACGGGGCTAGCAATTATGATACAAACCTTTGCTCAAGAACACTTGACCTCTACCCGAGTAGCGCTGATCTTCTCCTTGGAACCGGTCTTTGCTACCTTGACCGCCTTCCTGGTAATAGATGAACAGATGCGAGCAACCGCAGGTCTCGGAGCTGGCTTAATTCTTAGTGGTATTCTACTAACCGAGCTGCCGATTAAGAGAGGAAATGAAGGGCTTGAATTACCTCATGGGGAATAGACAATATCTAATTCCAAATGTTGTAAGTTTCAAGATGAATGCCTCTGGATTTTCGGAGGCATTTCTCGTTACCGGCGGGTTACAAAACTCCATATTTATGAGACTGCACTTTCTGCGAACAAATTCTTGACTTGTCTAAAAAATTAGCCTACTCTAATACGTGTGAACAACTTAAAGGAAGAGGACTGGTTTCATTTGGGTGATTAAAGGGCAAATCTAATTAAACAAACTTTGGTTTTTATTAACTTTTGCGGCTGTAAGATCTATGTAAGATCGAGCTTGTAAGGTTTGCTTGTTTTGGGGTTCATTGCTTTTAAATTTTGACAAAAATGAGGAGAGGGAACATGAAGAATTTCTTTGCCATTATGTTGATGATTGCTTTTTTTGTTGCTGGAGGAGCCTACACTTCGTTCGCGGAGGTATATATTTCAGGCAATTTGGATGCGGTCTTTTTGAATGACTCTGATGTTGATGACGGGGTAGACACCGGACAGCTTAACTTTGAAGCAGGTTTGGGACTGCTAGGTGCTGTAGGGGTGACTATTACTGATAATACAAGGATCGAGGTAGAACTTGGCTATCGGTCAAACGATATCGAGTCCGTTACTGTTGATGGCCTGGGGACGGTACCGATAGATGGAGATGTGAATTCAACCTCCGTTATGGGTAACGTTTATTATGATTTTAAAAATAACAATGGCTTCATTCCGTTCGTAGGTGTCGGTATTGGTTTCACTGAACTTGAAGCTGATATTGCTACGCAAAACATCGGAAGAGAAGAAGATACTGTTTTAGCCTATCAGGCGATTCTGGGTGGCGGTTTTGTCGCAACAGACAACGTTACTATCGATCTTCAATATCGTTATTTTGCAACAGAAAATCCAGATTTTTCCGGTCTTGAAGCAGAGTACAGATCTCATGATCTTATGTTGGGTTTTCGCTACTCATTCTGATTAATAGAATGTTGTGATATACGAAGCCCCGATTCTCGCCGGGGCTTTTATTTTCAGCGTTTCACAACTCCATATATTTGAGACGAACTTTGACGTTCACAACCAAATAGCGTAATTTAACAGTGAATCGTCAGGGGGGGGTATTCAAAACGTGCTACCACCATTGACGCAATGGTGGTTTTTTTGTTTAAAGCCCCCTAAAGGCCAACACACTGAAAATAAGGTCTTTTCAAACTGATATTCCGGGGCCCGGTATATCCAATATACTGGGTTCCCTCTAATCCCTGTTAGCCCCTAAAAGAAATGATATGAGAAAAAGAGGGACCATCACATCGTGGAACAAAGACAAAGGATTCGGTTTTATTTCACCTGCTTCCGGTGGAAAGCAAATCTTTGTCCACATCAAAGATTTCAGCAACCGTTATCGTCAACCCGAGATCGGTCAAAAAGTCAATTACAGTGAATCCGTTGACAAACAAGGTCGTCCATGTGCCATAAACGCGACTCGCGCAGAGGACAGATCAGTTAGGCACGAAAACAAGAGTACGGCTAAATTTCCATTTGCATTAGCGATAATATTTTTGGGAACTGTGGCAGCTACGGTGTTTAGCGGGAAACTTCCAATACACATCCTTATTTTTTACACTGCGTTAAGCATCCTCACGTATATTGCCTACGCATTAGACAAGTCCGCTGCCCAACAAGGAAAATGGAGAACTCAGGAAAGCACTTTGCACCTTTTTTCCATAGTTGGCGGTTGGCCTGGTGCATTAGTAGCTCAGCAAAATTTACGACATAAAACAAAAAAAGAATCTTTCAGATCTATGTTTTGGGTGACCGTTGTTTTAAATATCTTTGGTTTTATATGGCTATTCAGCTCCAAAGGTTCAAGGTTGCTTAATTCTCTATTGCAAAACATTCCATTGGGCTAACAAGACGCTCGTTCGGATGCAAACTACGCTTCGCTTTGTTTGTGCCGCACAGCTTGGCCGTTATGTGAAAACAATAAAAGATTCAGATTATGGTGGTTACTCGAAGAAATATATTGGTAATTGTATTTTTCAGCTTGATGGCCGGATTTTCAACTGTCCTGCATGCGGTCGGAGGTAGCTGGGTCGGTTTCACTGAAACTGGGCAAGCATCATATTATGCGGATAAGCTGCAGAACAGAAAGACAGCCAGTGGTGCAATTTATAAGCACGAGCATCATACCGCAGCACATAAAAAGTTACCGTTCGGCTCAACGGTAGAAGTAACAAACATAAAGAATGGCAAAAGTGTCATTGTCAAGGTCAATGATCGTGGACCATTTGTCAAAGGCCGCATAATTGATCTCTCAAAATCTGCGTTCAGGATTATTGGTAGTAGATCGTTGGGTTTGATCAACGTAAGAATTGAAGTGTTAAGGTAGCACATAACAAGTCGTTTAAGCCGACGGGGCTACGCGACACTGCTTAATTTCAGCGTTCAAAAATCTGCAAAATACCTATGAAAAACCTTGTTCAGGCAAGACAATCCATTTTTCAAAAATTGGTATTTTTGATTGTTCTCAAGCAACTTTCGATCTCAAATCGTATATGGTCTCCCTCCTCAATTGCAAGGGCTCCTTATCGAAAAAGACAGGGACAGGATTGCTGCCGTATATTCGGCCTCTTTTTTGAGAGTTTTTGACTCTCGGG
>QKJV01000473.1 GCA_003249165.1 Desulfobulbaceae bacterium
AATTCCCGATTATCTGCAGGGACAAAGACGAGGTGCTGCATATCTGCCGTCCCATCCTCGATCTGCACCTTACCTTTGTCGACGAGAATGGCGAACTCATCTATGACGCCATTACCCCGGAAAAGGGGCCGGCTATGGGTCTTGTCCCGTATACACCGCATACAATAGGAAAGGCCGGCGCATTCTTCCGGCAACGTCTGCGGGAAAATCCCGAGCTGCTCAAACTCCCGCTTAATATGGAAAAAGAAAAGCATTCCGGCAAACAACCATGAAGTACTTACTCCCGTTTCTTTTTCTCCTTCTTTTCCTGAACGGCTGCGGCACGAAAAGCATTGCTCCTCCAACCTCCAAAGCCCCGGCCCCCATGGCGGTTCCCGGCTCCATCCCCGCTACTCAGCGCCCATACGTAATCATGGGCAAAACCTATTATCCCCTGCCCAGCGCCGAAGGGTATGAGGAAAACGGCATTGCCTCGTGGTATGGCAATCCCTTCCATGGCCGCCGAACTTCCAACGGCGAAGTATACAATATGTATGAAGAAACAGCTGCGCACAAAACACTGCCGATGAATACCATGGTTCTTGTGCAGAATCTGGAAAACGGCAGGGAGATGGTGGTGCGTATCAATGACCGCGGCCCCTTTGTCAAAAACCGCATCATAGATCTGAGTTATACTGCGGCCAGCAGACTTAATATTGCTGACCGGGGAACGGCCAAAGTCAAAGTCACCGCACTGGGTGAAGCACGTACGTATCGGCAGGGGAACCGCGAGGTGGAACGTTTTCTGCCCCACGAAAATTTCCAGCAGGGAGACTTTTATGTGCAGATCGGTTCGTTTTCCAATCCGGATAATGCTCTGCGCCTGCGGGACAGGATGCAAAAACAGGGTAACAATACGGTTATTACCCGTTTCGACCGTGGCGATACAAGCTTTTACCGGGTTCAGGTCCACGCCGGATCTACTCTCAGTGTTGCAAAAAATATAGAAACCGCCTTCAATGGCAATGGGTTCCCCGATGCCTTTGTCGTAGCGAGATAATTGGATCCAATGATCTTCAACAAGATTGGGCCAGCCCAGCATGACTCGTGAGATCATCCATCTTGACATGGATGCCTTTTATGCATCCGTTGAGGTATTGGACAACCCGGACCTGAAAGGACTCCCGGTGATTGTTGGCGGCAGTTCCGATCGGGGGGTGGTTTCCGCCGCCTCTTACGAGGCAAGGGTGTATGGTGTCCATTCCGCCCAGCCCATTGTCGTTGCCCGCAGGCTCTGCCCGCAGGGTATTTTCGTACCGGTGCGCATGTCCCGCTACATCGAGATTTCAGAACAAATCATGGCTATTTTCAGCCATTATACGCCGCTTGTAGAACAAATTTCCGTGGATGAAGCATTCCTTGATGTTACCGGTTGCCATAGCCTTTTCGGCTCTGCGATCGATATCGCCGTAAAGATCCGCAAGCAGGTACGGCAGGAAATCGGCCTGACCGTTTCCGCCGGGATTGCGGGTTCCAAACTGGTAGCCAAAATAGCCTCGGATTGTAATAAACCGGACGGCATGACCGTAGTCCCGCATGGCGAAGAAGAGACCTTTCTTGCTCCGCTGCCCATCAAACGACTGTGGGGGGTCGGCCGCAAAACCCTTCCCGCCCTGAATCTGCTCGGTATACATTGTATCGGTGATCTTGCCCGCCTTTCCCTTGATTTTCTTGAAAAAAAATTCGGCAAACAGGGGCGGCACATGTATTTCTGCGCCAGGGGCATTGATGACCGTGAGGTGGAGATTGATTACACAACCAAATCGATCGGCAACGAGGAGACATTCGAACGGGACATAACAGATCTGCAGCGGATCAAAAAAGAACTTTTGCGCCTTGCCACAAAGGTTGGAGAACGGTTGCGCCGCCATCGTTTCAGTGGCCGAACCATTACTCTGAAAGTGAAATACCATGATTTTATTTCGGTCAGCCGATCTATGACCCTGACCCAACCGACTAACGATTCCCGCGAACTCTACCAGGCAGCTCTCAACCTTTTACCCAGGACGCTCGCCGGCAGTAAAGCAGTCAGGCTGGTCGGTATCGCCGTGGATAAACTGCAGGAAGACACCTGCCCGCGCCAGCTGGGTCTGTTTACCTGTGCAAAAAGAAACCGCAATGATCTGAACAGAGCGCTTGACCAGATCAATGACCGTTTCGGCTCGGCCACCATCAAACCGGCGACACTTGCTGACACCTCGCCACTTGCCGAAAAGCCATGATCACCATGCAAGCACAGGAAGATGTCACTGCAATGAGTCTGCAAATGAACCACTGCGAATGAAGCGCAGGACCAACTCTGCCACCGGCATCCGGTGATGGATCTGCAGGTGGTTGTATGGCACGACGACAAACTCCTTCATCCCGGCAAACCTGACTGAGTCAACCGGAACCCGGCCGTCACTCGGTTCTTCCACGAAATGACCGAGCAGGATTGTGTTGCTGTTGCCGGCAATGACCCCAATCTCTGGTTCAGGGAGATTACGGGGCTGGGCAATTGTCAGCCTGCCAGGCAAAAATGAGGAAACAGGTTTAAATATCTTCAATACCGGATGAAAGTATTTGTCTGCAATGACAGCCCAATCTGTTCCGTTGTTGGGTGTGCCAATCAATACGCAACGGCCGAGTCCGACGACCTCATTTCGTGCAAGCAGCTGTCTGATGATCAACCCTCCCATACTGTGGCCGACAAAATGAAGCCGCTGCCCATCAAGCAGCATAGCCTGCAGTTTTCTCTCCAGCCTTTCGGTACACTGTTCGAGAGTACTGAATGAGGTGGGCAGGTTCGGCCGAAAGACATCATAGCCATTCTTTTCAAAAAATCGGGCGAGAAAAGCCATATCATGTCTTGTCCGGAAAAAGCCGTGTATCAGAATGATTAATTCCCTGCGCTTATTCATGGCTGATTCTCGTTAACATCCATCCATCGATTTTGCCGACTGGCGACTTTTTTCCGCATTATGAGGAAAAATAAGCTTAATCCATGGTTTTGTCGCCTTTTTCCAACAGGATATTAAAAAAAATTCCTCAAAGTAACAGGCGTTATTAACATACCAATAAATGCTCTTGCACAGCCCTTGCCGACAGATTATAGATGAGTGAAATAGCTCTTCCATTACGAATACATTCAAAGGAGTAAAACAACATGCAGCGACGGTTTATGAAATTCATCAGTGTGTTTCTCATTTTTTCCTTCCTGTTGCTTGATTTTACAGTACAAAAGGCCAAAGCCGAAATGATCGATACCCGGGCTATAGTCACCATGGCGAAACAGGAAAATGATCGGTCCCGCGTTATGTCCTTCCTTGACCGTCAAGATGTCCAGCAGGCGATCATGCAACAGGGCGTCGCCCCGGAAGAGGCCAAAAAACGTGTTGCCGCGCTCACCGACGAAGAGGTACAGCAGATAGCCAGGGCGATGGACAAGCTGCCCGCAGGTGGTGACGCCCTGGGGACGCTGGTCGGTGCGGCACTTCTTGTTTTTGTTATTCTGCTTATCACTGACATCACCGGCCTGACCCACGTTTTTTCCTTTGTTAACCATCGCAGATAAAACCCGATGATCGGGTTTTCCCATGCCGACGGCCATAAAGCCGTCGGCATACTGCTTATCTTTTCTCTGCTGCTCCTGACAGGCTGCGGGATCCTGTCCCGCCCCCCTTCCCCATGGCCGGATAATTCTCCTGATCGACTCAATATTTCTTCAGTTCCCTTCTTTGCTCAAAAAGAATATCAATGCGGTCCGGCTGCCATGGCCATGGCCCTGAACTGGAGCGACATTGCCATCACTCCCGACGAACTTGTTGCGGAAGTTTTTACTCCAGGTCTGGAAGGCAGCTTGCAGCCAGCCCTGATCAGTGCAGCCCGTCGGCATGGCCGGATTGCTTATCCCATTTACGGCATGGATACTCTGGCGGCAGAACTGGCCGCAAACCACCCGGTCATCGTTCTGGTCAACTTAAGTTTTTTCTGGTATCCCAAATGGCACTATGCCCTGGCTGTGGGGTACGACAAACCCGCCGGCGACATTTTTCTCCATTCCGGAACACTGGCAGGGGAAAAGATTTCCCTGCGGATTTTCAATAATATCTGGCACCGCAGTAACTATTGGGGACTGTTGATTCTGCCACCAAACGAAATGCCCGCAACGGTCCGTGAAGATGCGTGGCTGGAAGCGGTAATGGGGCTTGACCTTGCGGGTCGGTCTGCAGAGGCAAAAATCGGCTATCAAACTGCTGTAAATAAATGGCCGGGAAATTTCACGGGCTGGATCGGCCTTGGTAATACAAGCTACGCCACTGGTGACATGCAAGGCGCAGCCCGAGCTTTTACGCAGGCGGTGCAAGTTGATCCGACTTCCGGCCCCGCTCTGAACAATCTGGCCTGGGTTCTGCTGAAACTTGGCCAACGCAGTGAGGCACAGAAGGCAGCCCAAAAGGCAGTTTCACTGGGCGGGCCTTACCTGGAGGAATTTCAAAAGACCCTCAAGGAAATCAAAAAAACCCCAATCGCACCACGAAAGAAAAAAAAGCTTAAAAAGGCAAGGAGATGAGACCGCTTTTCATCGAATCGATCAGTTCACGCTTGCCAGCCAACGGCATCCTTTTAATCTGATATTCCCGCTTCGCCGCAGCTGATCTGGACTCAGCCGGTTCCATATAAACGAGCAGGACAGGACGGCGGGATCGCGTATATCTTGCCCCGCCCCTTTCGGAATTATGCGCACTTATCCGCGTCATTAAATTCTTGGCAATACCGGTATAATAGGTACCGTCCCGGCAGCGAACGATATAAACATGCCAGCCATCTGCTTCTCTGATCATCATGCAAGCGGCGGGGATTGAGAGCGGGCATTGAGTTTTGCATCAATGAGCTGTTTATGGGTCAGACGCAGCAAATTTGCCAGCTTATGGGCAAAATGGTCCTCATGCGCTTCAAGCCGTCCATCCGCAAAAATAATACGCCAGACAGCTTCCATAAGCTGCATCTTTTCCTCCATGGAATAATACTGGTTCATCTGGTTGGTATACTGCCAGAGATCCAGCGCAGTTTCCCGTTCCGCGCAGGCCAGGTTGATGAGTTCCTCCGCATATTCATGGGAAAGCTTGAACTGTGCTTTCAGCGTATCGACCACATGGGCCATTTCTTCTCTGGTACACTCCTCATCAACGTGGGCAGTTTCAAGCAGCAGGACGCCGGCAGCAAGATGGATATTTTCCAGCTTTCCCTGTTTTTTCCCCCTTTCATCGCTCTTGCCATTTACAATTTTTTTAAGCAGATCAAACATTTCTCACCTTATTTTTATTTCGACTTTTTTTGCCCCGATTTTTTTCAAAAAATCACTCATCCCACTTTTTAATGCCAAAGAAGGCGGCGCTCCGAGCAAAACTCCATATTTTTTCCGGAAACAGGATCGCGGAAGCGGATCCTCTGCGCCAAAAGCTGCAAGGGGCGATTGAAATCGTCCTCAATGCGGGGCAGCAGTTCAGGATACCACCTGTCATGCAGAATCCTGAAGCCAAGGCAACTCAGATGAACCCGAAGCTGATGTTTTTTCCCGGTTTCTGGATGTAACTGGCATAACCCTTTATCTCCACGCCACTCCAGCAATTCAATACGTGAATGGCTATTTGCTGCGCCGGCAACCACTTTCATCCTGAACCAGGGCTCTCCTGGTAAAAGCCTGTTTATCACGGTCCAAGAGGTTTCAGCAGGAGGGACCGCAGACTCCGCTACCGCCTGATACGTTTTTTCCACCTTCCCCAACCGAAAGAGATCA
>QKJV01000181.1 GCA_003249165.1 Desulfobulbaceae bacterium
CCACAACCCGGTGCAGGCCGGAGTAATCCGTCCCTCCGGAGAAACTGCGGTTGCTTCGACGATTACCAGCCCGGCACCACCCCGCGCCATTCCGGGGTAGTGCACCAAATGCCACTCATTGGGTACTCCGTCTTGCGCCATATATTGGCACATGGGCGGAACCGCAATCCTGTTCCGGAGTGTGACGTCCTTGAGCGTAAATGGTTCAAACACTTTGGTCATGGCTTTTCCCCCTTATAACTCCTTCAAAAGTTGAAAAACTGTCGTTGCGGCACCCTCGCTTGAAGCGGGATTTTGCCCGGTAACAGGTTTTCCGTTAACCTGGATGTACGCCGCCCACTTCTCATCTGCAACAGACTTCGCTCCTTCCTGCGCAAGTTGATTTCCAGCATGAATGGGACAGTTTTATCAGGTTCAACCGCAATCTCTCCCACATCAGTTAAGGCCGTAATGTTTTTTTCTGACAGAGGATAAATTATCGCAGTGTCAGAACATAGGCCTTGCCGTCGGTGAAAAACTGATCGCCGATAAAATTATCCCCGATCAGTGGCTTTACAAGCTGTATTTTTCTCTGGCTGTCTATTGTTTTTGTTTGTTCCAGATCGGTAAACATCTGCTCCCGTTCCGAATCAAGATCCGGGGAAATAGATGGCATAATGCCCCAGCGGAAACCGTCGTTGCTGTTTGCCATACCGACAAAGATTTTTTTGCCATCGGGCAGACTAAAATTCGTTTTCCAGATTTTCACATGTTTGGCATCTCTGAGCCAGTTTGTCCCCGGCACTTTTGCAAAAGCCATAACCTGTACTCTGGCATTCCAGAAGGAAGGCGAGATAGGCGCGCCAGGATGGGAAATTCTTGTGAGCAGGGCCTTGACGGCCTTGAAAAAAGACGGGATGTTCGCGGTGTCCGTCACCGTCCATCCCGCCTCGCGGAATGCCGCCACCAGTTTGCTGTCATTTTCGGCAACAAAGATAACGTTCAGGGGCTCCTGCCTGTCACCAAGCGGAGTTTCCGTGTATCTTAATTGTTCATCTGAAAAAATATCCAAGGGGTCTTTTACAACCATAGATTGTACTGCCGGAGGAGGCGCTGGGGGCGGATGGTAATGCATGGAAAAGCCGACATAAAAGAAGGCTGCTAGCGCGACCAGCGAGAAAGAAATCGGCGTGGCCCCACGGGCAGGGGAGAGCGATTGATCGCGGCTTGCTGTGTGTTTGAGCCATTCGGCAAAGGTGACAGCAATAATCAGCCACATGGCACCCACCAGATAGCCGCTCCAGACATCACTTATATAATGTTCGCCGAGATAGATCCGGCTGAAGCCGATTGCCAGAATAAGCAGAATTCCCCCAAAGAATATATTGACCTTCCTGTTCCAGCTTTGGACGGAATGCATGAGGAGGTAGGCGATAAAACCGTAAAATGCAACGGCAATGGTCGCGTGTCCGCTCGGAAAGGAGAAAGAGTGTTCTGCATAGACTGCTGTCGCCGGTCGGGGCCGATGAAAGGCAATTTTGCCCAGAGTGGTGAACAATGTGCTCCCGGCAGCTGCGATAACCAATGCAGGAATGTCGTTCGGTTTCCGCCACAGCCAGAGAAGGACGATCACAGTAAAAAGGAAGACAATGATGACCTGGCTTTTACCAAGCACGGTTATCCAGGTAAAAAAAGTGGTCAGGAGGTCGGTACGGAAGAGAGTGAGCAGATTTGCTGTCCGGATGTCCATGGCAACGATGGGATCTGCCGTCAGCAAGTCTTCCACTGCTCCGGCAAATAATGCCAGAACATAGAGAAACGCCAGTGTCGATATTGTCAGAGGAAGCCCTGAAAACGTGGTGATATTGATTCGCTTCCTCAAAAAATCGAGACTCCTGGAATGTTGCTCCATCCAGGCAAGGACGTGTTTATTCTGCAGCATCGCCTTCCAGACTGATTTTCCAAGCGAGGACAGAAGGGCCAGGAATTGGCTCCCTTTATGGATAATCAGCCATTTGAGAAAATAGAGAATGCCTCCGGATATGAAGAGAAAGGCAAAAAACAAACCGGCGCGCGACAGCCACAACTCAGCGAGGTTAAGGGACTGGGCAAAGAAGTAGCCGGCAAGTACCCATTCAAAACCCCAGCCTATTCCCCCGAGAACATTCCAGATCATGAAGGTCTTTCGGTTCATTTTGAGGCTGCCGGCAATAAAGGGAATGAGTTCTTTGACACTCGGAATGAAGCGACCGAGAAAAACGCTTTTGGCGCCGTGGGAATCCATGAATCGTTTCGCTTTTTCAATATGACTGACCTTGAAAAGCCACAAATCTGCCTGTAACCATTTATTAAAGTATTTTCTACCGAGAAAGTAGTTGATGTTGTCGCCGATAACAGCACCCAGGATGGCAAACCAGATGAGATCGCCCACGTCGAGATAGCCACGGGCTGACAGTGCACCAAGGAGAAGAATGATTGTCGAACCAGGCAGGATCAGGCCGATGCCGATGGTTGTTTCGATGAGGGCGGCGAAAAAAGCGATCCAGTAACCCCAGACGTGGAAATGCTCCGGTGATGGGAGGATACTGTATATGTGGTCTATTGTTATCAATAGAGAGCCTTTGTCATGTGTGAC
The DNA here is from genome assembly GCA_003249165.1 of Desulfobulbaceae bacterium. Lineage (GTDB taxonomy): Bacteria > Desulfobacterota > Desulfobulbia > Desulfobulbales > SURF-16 > SURF-16. The sequence continues at coordinate 2,615 of QKJV01000181.1, forward strand.
GTACAACCTCTTTCATCCAGACAACGATGATTCCGGGTTAATGGATAATCCCATTTATTTACCATGAAGTTTTAGTTGTTGTACTCATTTTTCCAGTACCCTTCTCGTTTTCAGTTATCTCCAGGGGCTGCTGCCTGCAGCGCGAGAAAATCTTGATGGTTTAGGAAGTGGGACGGGGTTTATTTTTCGGTATGTTTTCGTGCCCGTCCTGCAAGAGGAGTAACAGTTTTCTTTATCGCGGTTTGGTTGGTGCAAGAAATAATGGATAGCAGATTGCAGCAGCGGCCCCTGAGTGGGACAGGGTTGCTCCGTGCGCGGACAAAAATCTTTATGCTCCTGTAGATTCCTTGTAAATGAAATTATTGGCATAAATAAGTGGATGGGTAGTTGAGGTGGATTAAGTGTCGGCCTCCTAAGCCAAAGGCTGTGGTGGCAAGTCCTGTCGCGCAGGCCACCAGGGATTCCAATAAAGTCCCAAGAAGTCAATCAAACCTGCAAGGGGCTCTTAGCTCTGCGGGTTTTTATCATTTCTGAATGCATTCAAATCTATTTCATATTTATTGATTTTGTCGTAGAGGCATTTTCTTGAAATCATCAAAGCTTTATACACTGCATTGATTTGGCCGTTATGGGAGCGTAATGCTTCAATAATATGTTTTTTTTCCGCATCGTCCACAGCTTGTTTCAGCGAACTTGTGGAAGGAACTGAACCTGTTGTGACGGTGGCCGGATTGTCTGCCATATGCAAATATTCATGGAGCGTCCCCCGGTAAACACACAATCTCTTAGCGTAATTTTTCAGTTCACGTACGTTGCCGGGCCAATCCTTCTGGGTTATTGCCTTTATCGTTGCTGAATCCGATAAATCATCCTCCAGGCCGTGTTCCCGGCAATATTGATCACAAAAATGTTTGAATATCAGAGGGATGTCTGATTTCCGATCTTTTAGGGACGGGACAATAATAGGCAGCACATACAGACGAAAATATAAATCCTGGCGAAAATGGCCGGTTTCAATTTTTTTCACAAGATCGCTGTTTGTTGCCGAAATGATTCTTGCTCCAACGGGAATGGTTTCATTGGACCCAAGCCTGGTGATTGTATGGTCCTCCAGGACCCTCAGTAATTTGGACTGGAGATTGATCGGCAGACTGCAGATTTCATCCAGAAAAATAGTGCCGTTTCCGGCAAATTCAAATTTCCCGATTTTTGTCTGTCCGGCACCGGTGAAGGCCCCTTTTTCATATCCGAATAACTCTGCTTCCAGTATTTCCTTGGGAATTGCGCCCATGTTGACGACGATAAAAGGATCGTTTTTTCTTTTGGAAAGATCATGTATGGCGTGCGCCACCAGTTCTTTTCCTGTTCCGGTTTCTCCTGAAATGAGGACGGGATCGTCCTCGCGAGCCACGATTTCGATGGTGTCGTAAAGCCGTTGCATCAAGGGATGAATGCCGATTAACCCGTGGAAACTGCTTCGTTTTTCTCTGGCAAGCTCCAGTCGTTTGGTGAGGAGCCTGTTATCCAGAATAAGCTGCATTTTTTCAACGGCCCTGGAAAGGGAAACAAGCAACACATCTTCGTCAACGGGTTTTTCCAGGAAGTCATAGGCTCCCTTTTTCATGGCCACCACTGCCATGTCGACATCGCCATGACCGGTAATCAGAATTACCGGTAAATCCTTGTTCACCTCTTTTATTCTTTCCAGAAATTCCAGTCCGTTCATTCCCGGCATTTTAACATCCGCTATCACAGCCAGATAGCTGTCGCTTGGAAGAGATTCAAGGGCCGAGAAGGGTTTGTCAAAGCTGTCCACATGATAACCCTGCAAAGTCAACGTCTGTTCAATAGCGGTCAGCAGGTAAGGATCATCGTCAACCACCATTATTTTGTTGGGACTGTGCCCTAAATTTTGCAGCATTTCATTTCCTTTCTTGATAGGCAGGGAGATGGAGGAAAAAACAGGAGCCATGTCCCGGGGCGCTTTCGACCTTGATAAAGCCTGAAAAATTACGGACAATCCGGTCGACTATGGACAGTCCCAGTCCCATCCCCAGTCCGACCTCCCTTGTGGTAAAAAAAGGGTCAAAAATCCTGCTCAGATCATCAGGATGAATTCCCGCGCCGTTATCCCGGATTGAAGCGACAACATAATTTTTTTCCAGCAGGCTTTCCGGGTCGATACTTTTTGCGGCGAATGTTTTAATCGTTAACTTCGGGGATTCCGTGGTTCCCATGGATTGTATGGCATTCTGAATGATATTCAGAAAAATCTGTTCCAGGCGCACGTCGTGGGCGATTGTTGGCGGTATCGTGTCGTCCAGTTGCACTTCTACGTCAATGTCGGAAAGATTCATCTGTGCGTCCATGAATGTGACGACGTTTGAGAGGATCCGGTTGATATCGACCGGATAGGTCTCCGGTTCGTCTTTCCGGGCAAAACTCTTGAGGCTTTTGATAATGAACGATGCTTTTTTGACCCGATCCGTTATCAGTTGGAGGTTTTCTTCGAGCTGTTGTTTGTTGAGTGTTTCCTGGTTGAGTAGTTTCAGTGAGTTGCGCGCAAAAAGCAGAATGGCATTCAACGGTTGGGTCAGTTCATGGCCGATACCGGCGGCCATTTCGCCAAGACTGGCCAGCCTGCCTGAGTGAATCAACTGCTCCTGCGCCTCGCGGATGCGGGCCGCCATCAGATGAATATCGCTTATGTCCTTTGCAACCAGCATATGCAAAATGCGGCCGGATTCCATTGTCAGCGTGGAACCATTCAGGCTGACTCGTAATCTTTCCCCTCCCTGTGTTATCAGCTCCGTTTCGAAATTCTTGAATTCACCTCCGGCTATAAGTTCCTTTATCCGTTCACAGGAAGCGTGGTCCATTATGGCATCTAGGTGCAGCTGTTCAAAGTCCTCAGGCGAAAAACCCATCAGTCTGCGAAATTCATCATTTGCCTTGACCAGAGCGAAATCCTTGGTCATGACAAAAAAAAGGTCAGAGAGGTTGGCGAGAAGCATGTTTGAAAAAACCTTCTCTGACTGAGCTTCTTCATGTTGTCGTAAAATACGGATAATAAGGTCTTTCTTCTGCTTCTCGAGTAATTCAACCAGTTTTCTGTCGGCTGTAAGTTCGGTGGAATTCACTTTGAACCTCCTCATTTTCATTCACCTGAAAGTAACATTTTTTAACCAAATTTACACAGCACAATAATGCTATTGTTACAATGTGTTAGCTTAGGTGAATCGAAAACCTGTTTCGGAATATACACAGAGTGGTATTGGTCGACTCTGTTAGTGCGTATTCCTGTCAGCGGTTGGCCTTATCTTCTAACTTATTGAAAATAAGAGAATTTTTTTCTTTGTTTTGGTGTGGAATATTCTATTGGCATGAAAGATGAAAAAGCTATCGTCAACAAAATGAACTTTTTTGATCATCTTACAGCCTGTTATAGAAAAATATGAAAAATAAGACATTAAGCCTTGATCAAATTGCTTCAATTTGCGGTGTGTCTTTGAATCTTGTTAAGCGATGGATTGATAAAAAAGTACT
>QKJV01000051.1 GCA_003249165.1 Desulfobulbaceae bacterium
TTGACAATATTAGCACAATTTTGAATAACTCATTCGGCATGGTTGGCATAAATTCCGTCGTGATTGTTAAAAAAATAATGGAGGGATAAAATCCCGGGTCTGAAAATTTTTGACCATCGCTTATTTTTATGTATTGTACTGCGATTTCTGCGGCAATCGTTGAATCGTATAAGTTCTGACAAAAGGTTATGGTAGCTGAGAGCGTACCATTTGAGGAAATATGGAGTAAACATGACACGTGGCGAAATAAAAGATATCATTTTGGAAATAATTGCGGATATTGATGAAGACGCGGATATGGATGATCTTAATCCGGATGAGCCCCTCCGCGACCAGCTTGATTTGGACTCCATGGATTTTCTCGACATCGTCATGGAATTGAGAAAACGTTACAAACTTCAGATCCCGGAAGCCGATTACCCTGAATTGGCTACCTTAACTAGCTGCACTAACTATTTGGAACCAAAATTAAAGGATTTTTAAATCCATTTCCGATAAAGCGTGGCATCTGAACGATGGTTTTTTTTGTTGGGCACAGCGGTTTTAATGATATTTGTCAACCGCTGCAAATTAATGACGCGTAATTCAGCCGGTGGCTGACTATTCTCTTATTATCGTTGGCGGTGGCCTATCCGGTCTGGCCGCTGGAATTCGCTACGCCCGTTTCGGCGGTTCTGTCGTGGTTCTTGAAAAACACGCGATTCCCGGCGGGCTCAATTCTTATTATTTCCGTAAAGGATATCTCCTTGAGACCGGTCTGCATGCAATGACGAATTTTGCAGACCCAAGAGATAAACGTGCACCTCTAAATCGTCTTTTTCGACAACTCAAATTTTCTCGCAACGAATTTGTTACGCATGAGCAATATACCTCACTGATTTCCTTCCCCGGGAAAGCTTCACTCTGTTTTTCCAATAATTTTTCCCTGTTGCAGGAAGAGATTGCCCGGCATTTTCCTGGTCAGATAGACAAGTTCAACCGTTTACTTGCAGCTGTAAACGCATACGACCCGTTTAGTCCGAGGGAATGGATTTCGACCCGTTCCGTTATCAGTCGCTATCTTGACGATCCTCTTCTTATCGATATGCTGCTCCTTCCTCTCATGGTTTACGGGAATAGCGAGGAGCATGATATGGACTTTGGTCAGTTCGTGATTATGTTCCGCTCCATTTTTCAGGAAGGTTTTTTCCGCCCTGACGGCACCATGAAAGACTTCCTGACTATGCTCGTCAATAAATTGATCGACTGCGGTGGCGAGATACGCTGCAACTGCAAGGTTGAATCAATCGGCAAGACTGATGGCAAGGCAACACGCGTAAGACTTTCTACTGGAGAAATCATCACCTGTGATGCAATCGTTTCAACAATTGGCATCCCGGGGACCTTTTCATTACTGGGATTGCCTGAACAATCCGATAACTATGCCGGACGAATGACCTTTGTCGAGTCGATTTATATTCTTCCTCGTGAGGCTAAATCTTCTCTAAAAAATGATAATACCATAATTTTTTATTCCTTATATGACAGACTCCATTATCATCAGCCTGAAGAAGCCGTAGATACAGGATGGGGAGTTATCTGTTTTCCCGGGAATTTTCATGGATTAGCCGAGGAAGATCATTTTCAGATCAGGGTTACTCACTCTGCGAATTATGACCTTTGGCACCAGGCATCATCCTCCGAGTATGCAACAATGAAAGAAGTCTGGGGGAGAAAGTCCAGGGAGGTCATTTCTAAAATTATTGGGAATTATGAGCAAAACATTGTATATGAGGACAGTTTTACGCCTGTAACGATCGAGAGATTCACGGCAAAAGCCCGGGGCGCCGTCTATGGAAGCCCTGTCAAAATCAAGGATGGCCGGACTCCCTGCAGCAACGTTTTTATTGCAGGAACGGATCAAGGTTTTTTGGGCATCATCGGATCGATGTTAAGTGGAGTGAGTATAGTTAATCAACATATACTTAAAAATATTTAATGGTTGTTGAAAGATAAATACATCATGTAGTTATCTTGAGAGAACGTCTGGAAGTGCTGTTTCTTCTGTTTATTTGTGTTTTCAGATGATTTGAAGGTTGCATAGCCCCTTATTTCATGCTATTTCATGCTACCCCTAGTGCTTTTTGGGTTATTTAATAAATAGATATAATTAATTTTTCCCGTTAGTAATTGTTTGTTCCATTCTTTTTTTATTGCGCATGGTTTATCAGTCAATCGAGAAGGTAAAAGAAAAATACGACGTCATTGTTGTTGGGTCCGGCCTGGGTGGCCTCACCGTTTCCAACCGTCTGGCACGGGCAGGGCATCAGGTACTGTTGCTTGAATATCATTACAGACTTGGTGGGCTTGCAACCTGGTTCAAACGAAACAACCATATTTTTGATGTTTCTTTACACGGTTTCCCTTACGGAATGGTGAAAACATGCCGTAAGTACTGGAATGAAGCGATTAAAAATTCAATCGTTCAACTGAAAAATATTGTTTTTGATAATCCGCAGTTTTCCCTGACTACGACATTCGATCGACAAGATTTCACCAGAATTTTACAGGATAAATTTCGTATATCAGCCTCGGTGATTGACGATTTTTTTACCACTGTTCGCAAAATGAACTTTTATGATGAGCAGACAATGAGTACGCGGGATCTCTTTGAGAAGTTTTTCCCAGGGCGGTCCGATGTGCACAGATTGCTTATGGAACCGATAACATATGCGAATGGTTCAACTCTTGATGATCCTGCTATTACTTATGGAATTGTATTTTCCAATTTCATGGATAAAGGGGTGTTTACCTTCCAGGGGGGAACGGATCATCTGATCGGCATGATGCGTGATGAACTGGAAGCAAACGGGGTTACAATCTGTACCCGCGCCAAAGTTGACAGGATTATCATTGAAGATGGTAAAGTCAAAGGTGTTTTGGTTAATGGGAAAGAGATAGCGGCCAGATGTGTTATTTCCAACAGCGGCATTACCAATACGATAAACAATCTGGCCGGACGAGACGCCTTTCCCGCGGATTTTCTAACCGGATTTGATCAGGTGAAAATTAATAATTCAAGTTGCCAGGTTTACATAGGCATCAAATCCGGTGAATCTTTTCCCGATGTCGGCGATCTGCTTTTTACTTCAACAGCTCCGGAATTCAATTCACTTGAATTACGGGATATGAAAACAAGAAGCCGGACATTCTCTATTTATTATCCAAAAACAAGGCCGGAAAAGCCCGATTATACGATTGTTGCCTCCATGAACGGCAACTATGATGACTGGGCAAACCTCAGTGAGGAAAAATACCAGATGGCCAAGAAGGAGATGATTGAACGTTCGCTTGATGATCTGGATCGTTATATTCCTGGTATCCGCAGCAAGATTGACTGGCTTGAAGCCGCTACACCTAAAACGTTCAACCGATATACATTGCACACAAAAGGGACTTCCTTTGGTACAAAGTTTCCCGGGTTGGATATTTCCCGCAGAATTTTTAAAGTTGTTCCTGGACTTTTCCATGTGGGATCTGTGGGAATTATCATGTCAGGGTGGTTGGGAGCCATTAATTATGGAGTAATTGTGGCTAACGATGCTGATGCATATCTGAGAAGTTGATTATGGCAGAATTTACTGGACATCGAGCCGTGGTAACCGGCGCAACCCGCGGACTTGGCAAGGCAATTTCACTGGCATTTCTGCGGGAAGGAGCAACAGTGATTGGCCTTTATGGAAGCAATGAAGCTTCTGCGGAAAATTTTTTAAAGGAGTGCTCTGATTACGGGGATCTGCTGCAACTGCACCAGTGTGATGTCAGTAATTATCCGGCAGTGGAACAGTTTTATGCAAAGATAGAACAGCAGTATGAATCTATTGATATTTTAGTTAACAATGCCGGTATCCGTCGCGACTCGGTACTTGCCATGATGAAGGAAGAAGATTGGCGACGTGTTATTGATGTCAATCTTACCGGTTCGTACAACATGGCAAAATTTGCCGTTCAGCTGATGATGAAACAAAAATACGGCCGTATTATTTTCATGACTTCTCCTATGTCACACATGGGGTTTGCCGGGCAGGCAAACTATTCCGCTTCCAAAGCTGGGCAGATTGGCATGATGCGATCGCTTTCAAAGGAAACAGCAAAAAGAAAAATAACGGTTAACTGTGTATCTCCAGGATTCATTGCAACGGAACTTATTACCGATCTCAGTTCTGAACAGTTGGCTGAATATAAAAAGATGGTTCCTATGCGCCGGTTTGGAACCCCTGAGGAGGTTGCCGATGCAGTCCTTTTTCTCGCGAGTGTGAAAGCAGCCTATATTAACGGCGCGGTGCTTGATATCAATGGCGGACTCTAAAGAATTTATTTACGAAGCGATACCACACCGTCCACCCTTTTTATGGGTAGATAAAGTGCTGCGTTTTGACGACAAGAGTCTGGTTGCCGAGAAAACTATACCGGTAGATCTTGATATTTTTCAGGGGCATTATCCTGAATATCCCATCCTGCCCGGAGTAATTCTCTGCGAGTCCGTTTTTCAGGCAGGTGCTCTCCTTATTTCGCAATTGATGCGACAGGGCAAGACAGAAAAGACCTCGGCGGCAGAACAAGGATTTCCTGTTTTAACCCGGATAAACAGTGCAAAATTTAAACGCCAGGTCAGACCGGGAGAAACAATCATAATTGAAGTTAATCTGAAAGAGGAGGTTGGATCTGCCTGGTTTCTGAAAGGACGGGTACTCGTGCATGGGAAAACCGCTGTCAAGGTAGAATTTGCCTGCGCTCTTTCAGCAATGGACCCCAAACAGGCAGAATAATGAGCGGCAATCTCGAAATGGAGATGGAAACGGAGTTAATCGGTCGGGACGACTTTGCCTCCGGAGAGGTCATTAACACATTATGAGTTTCCTGAAACTGGAAGATAAAGTTTTTGCCGTTTTCGGACTGGCAAACAGAAAGTCAGTTGCCTGTGCCGTTGGTTCCGCCTTACTGGAAGCGGGTGCTACGGTAATTCATGTGGTCAGAAGCGAAGAAAGACGTAAAGCCGCCCAGAAATTGTTTCCGGAGTCGGAGGTTTTTATCTGTGATGTGGAGTTTGAAGAAAATATTATCCGGGTACGTGATGAAATCGCAACCTTTCTGGGCGGGAAAAAACTGAGCGGACTGGTACATTCCATCGCCTATGCCAATTATTCTGAAGGTCTTAAACCTTTTCATGAAACCTTGAAAAAGGATTTTCTTCAAGCTGTTGATATATCATGTTTTTCTTTGATTTCACTCTGTAATCATTTTAAAGCAATTCTTGATCATAACGCCTCGGTCGTCACTATATCGATTTCCACGACCAGGATGGCGGCGGAAAACTACGGATATATGGCCCCTGTGAAAGCTGCTCTTGAATCTTCCCTCGCATTTCTTGCCAAAAGTTTTTCTGCCTTTTCCGCAGTACGTTTTAATGCCATCTGTCCCGGGTTGCTGAAAACTTCCGCATCAGCCGGTATCCCTGGTTATGTTGACAGCTATCTTTTTGCTGAGACGGCTACCTTGCGGAAATCTGCAGTTCAAACCAGAGAAGCTGCAGATGCAGCAGTTTTTTTACTTTCGCCGCGTTCTTCAGGGATTACGGCACACTGTCTGGTTGTCGATGCTGGGATGGGAATTAATTATTTCGATGCGGATATTATTTCCAAAGTCGTTGGTTGATTCACATGCTCTACACCCGAGTCTGCCTTTACCCTCCTGCCTATGCGACGCCCCCCCATGTGATAAGTTCTGAAATACTGGAGC
>QKJV01000068.1 GCA_003249165.1 Desulfobulbaceae bacterium
CGGATTTTTTCAGATGCAAACTCTTTTTTTCATCAGGCCAGCGCAACTGATGATCCCAGGCAGGCCAGACAACTTTATGAAAAGGCATTGCTTCGTTATGAACAACTTGCCCGTGATATCAGGAATGGGAAACTGTATTACAACATTGGCAATACATACATTGCACTCGACGACATCGGCAGGGCACTTGTCAATTACCGACGGGCGCAAAAGCTGCTGCCAGGCGATGAAAACCTTGCCCGTAATCTCAACTACGTTTTAAATAAACGTGAAGACAATGTCCCAACCAGGCAGGACAGAAAACTGCTGCAAACTATTTTTTTCTGGCATTTTGACCTGACACACAATATACGAATTGTGTTTTTCTGCGGATTGTATCTTCTGTTCTGGATTGCCGCAGGACTGACTTTTTTCACGCGTATCCCGCTGCCACGCTCGATTACAGGCTCACTTCTTCTTCTCAATCTCGTGCTCGCCACCTCTCTTCTACTCGATCATTTTACGCAACAATCCATAGTCTCCGGCGTTGTTGTTTCTCCTGAAATAATTGCCCGGCAGGGGGACGGTAATCATTATCAAGCAAGCTTCACTGCACCACTGCATGCCGGAACAGAATTTCAATTGCTTGAAAAACGTGCAGACTGGCTTCATGTTGAATTAAATGACGGAGGAAAATGCTGGCTCCCTTTACAAAGCAGTGAACTCATCTGATAGTGTCCGGAAGAAAGTGATGGTCATTTTTAAACAGCGGAGAGGAAATGATGGAGAATATGTTCAGGAAAATGTAGGAAAATGGCGATCCGTCTTGGGAAGTGCATCGACCTGATGGCAATCTTATCAAAATTGTCCATGATTACAAAATTACTCCTGCTGCAGCGCTTGATGCAGGATGCGGAACCGAGAGGGGCTGCTTTCACTCTTTTGAATCCCCCAAATGAGAATGCTTTTTGCCGAAAAAAACCTCTTTGTTACTGCGGGAAAATGGTTTTTGGCTTTCGCTGACCGGCAATAGCGATGAAATCCGTGAGAGCCCCGCCCCCCCAGCGCTCCGCCCTGGATATCGTTACTGCTGTTGGGTCATATTTTGAAATTCTGCTGCTTGTTACCGGCTCTTTTGATACAAATCCCAAACAGGCCCATCGTAACTGGATTTGCCTCATGAAAAAACGCTGGCACTGATTCAAAAAATTTCCAAAGCAGCAAATTTGGTTTAGCTATAATATCAATCACTTGAAAAACTAAAGGAGAATACCCCATGAAAGTCGTCGCATTTAACGGCAGCGCCCGCAAATCCCTGTTGCAACATGTTCTTGATGAAATAGGCAGGGAGGGAATTGAAACGGAACTGATAGAACTTGCCGGCAAAGCTGTACCGGGCTGTATTGCATGCTACAAATGTTTTGACAAAAAAAACGGGCGTTGTGCAGTTGATAAGGACATTATCAATGAAGCCATAGCAAAGATGGCCGAGGCCGACGGTATTCTATTGGGCTCGCCCACCTATTTTGCTGACGTCTCAGCATCAATGAAGGGGCTGATTGAACGTTGCGGCATGGTCTCACGCGCCAACGGTGATATGTTCCGAAGAAAAGTGGGCGCCGGTGTTGTGGCGGTCCGCCGCGCCGGAGCATCCCATGTTTTCAATTCCCTGAATCATTTTTTCACTATCGGCCAGATGATTATTGTTGGCTCTTCTTACTGGAACATCGGCATCGGCCGTAATCCGGGAGAGGTTCTCCAAGACCAGGAAGGGATAAAAACCATGCAGGACCTGGGCAGAAATATGGCTTGGCTGATTAAAAAAATTAAGGCTTAGGACTGGCCTGGAATGCGCGGGAAGAGTAAAAAAAATCTTTTCCTCTTCCTGTCCGGATCATCTTTTTGAGTTACCTGCGGATGGCGGCTTCTGAAAAAAACAGTAGGGATCCTTGTCAGTAAACACGTCAAGACCGAACCCGTAAACAACCGCCGGGCAACCGCCGCATACCGGCCTGATGGAGCAAGTGGAGCAGGCAGCGGATCCTGCACGGTATTTTGCAGCCAGCTCCCCGTGATATATCTCACTGATACTCTGCTTGAAAACGTTACCGATCAATGAAGGAAATTTTCTACATGCATGAGCCTCGCCGTCAGGCAAGACTGCAAAAAAATTAAAGGCGGCGCCACAACCATGTCCTGCACAGCCCCCGAATAACGGCTCATTGTGCTGGTGATGGATAATGTTAATGAGATTATCCTTGCAGGCCATACAGGGATTATTGCGAGCTGCAGCCAGATATTTTTCAAGAAAAGCGCTATACTCATCCTGATTTACTGATTGAAGGCCCGCTCCCTCACCGACCATGGCGAGCCGGTTAAATGTGAAGATATCAGCTTTCCCCCTCAGCATTTCAGCAAGTGGCAGCACTTCGTTCATATTATCACGGGTCAGTGTAAGCATTACCATAGAGTAGATACCAAGCTCCTGCAACAGCTCAAGGAAGTTCATCACCCTGTCGAAATGACCTTTGCCGCGGATATAATCATTGTGGTCCGGCATCCCTTCCAGGCTTACCTGATAAAATTCAGGTTTGCGAATATCCACTATTTTTTGGATGATGGTTCGCGGTGCCGGATTACCGAGGATCGCCGTTATGAGACCACGCTCTGCCGCCGCCTGATAGAGTTCGAGAAAATGGGGGTATAACAGAGGATTACCACCGCTAAAAGAGACCTGTCCCTGCACATAATGCTCACGACAAAAATCTCGCAAATCATCGAGAATGGCAAGTCCATTTGCAAACGGCAGCGCGGCACGGTCGCTCCGGTCATAACAATGTCGGCAGTGCAGATCACAGGTTTGGGTTATATGCCATTGCAAGGTGAAGAAAGGAGAAAAAAAATACTCTTCACCAATATTTTCTCCTCTGGGAAAGGCCAACGGATTCCGCCGGATTCCGGAGGACGGTCCGATCAGAATCCCTTCGCGAATGGCATTGTTCAAGATCTGATTGATAACTCCAACTGTAACTCCACCTTCTGCCGCCGCCAGTTCAGGCTGAATCTGCTCAACGACAATTTTGAGGGCAAGCAGGTCCTCGGCAGATGCTAGTTTTTTCACAAGCCGGTCGCTACCAGGAGGGAAGTAAACCAGCACATAATTCTCTCCCGGAGTCACCTCAATGCCTTGCGGAAACTTGTTTTCCGGCAAAAGAGATAAAAGGTTACGCCAGCCACATTTCAATAGCTGCAAGGTGGGATTTTGCGCAATTTTGTTAATGGTTTCAGGCAGTGCGACATAATTTTCCCGACACATATAAAGAGCAAGTTCCAAATGCGCGAGATCTTTAAGATACGGCGGGAACGCAGATGATTGCTGTAGTTTTTCGATAATTGCCGGAAAACTTTCAGGGGTGCGGATACGGCGGATCTCGTCCTTTAATTTTTCCAGTTGTCTGGCATCCAAACAGGAAAAACAGGCAGGAAAAATATTTTCGAGTTTCATCGATGGGAACCGTTTCGAAAATTTAGGCGAATTCAGGGACGGCAAGGTTCTGCTTCGTCCCTGAACAGGGATATCAACCGGTGATAGGCTTCACCTTTGGAAAAATTGGCAGGCAAACTTATTTGTTATTTCTCTCCACTCCCTCCGTGAGCCCCGGCAGGGGTTTCATTTTTTTCCTCCGGTTCAGCTTCTCCCGTTGCAGTTCCTTTTTTAGTCACGTCCTGAGTGCCGACCGCACTCTCTTTTTTTTCGCTTCCGGCACTGACTGCGCTTGCTGGTTCCTTTTTTTCAGTGCTAACTGCACTGTTGCCTTTACCTACTCAGCCACTGGCTCCGTGGGCAACACCACCACCTAAGGGCAAGCTGCTCAATAACCCGGCTATGCCCACTCCAGCCAGAATCTTTTTTATTTCTTTTTTTTCCATTTGTTCCTCCTTTTTTACGATTTCGCATTTACAGGGACCATCGATTCAGAGGCATTCTACTAGTGTCATTTACAGTAGCATATTGGAATCCCCTATTCAAGCCTTAAACAAGATAGGCTTCAACAATAGAAAGCACAAAAAAACTATACTGAACTGAACTTTCACTTTAAAATTGGGACGGTCAAATACAGTTTTTTTGACACAATGCTCCCAGAAAAATCTAATCAAAAAGTCCCATTTAGCCGCCCCACAAATTATTGCTATTTTCAAAGGGACTTCAGCCTCATGCGCTTTCGTAATAAGATTTCATCATGTATTATGCCATGCAGGTCGTTTATCATGCTATGTTATTGATTTTCTTCACTTTCCGAAAAATTACATGACAATTTATTACTCATTTTATTTTCCTTCTTTGCAATTTTCTGAAAAAAAATCTTTAATGCCCGGCGAATTTAAAGAAAACGAGGAATAAAGTCATTTCCCATCGTCCATAAAGAGTAAAGATGTTAAATTTACGGCCATGGATCCACGTGAGTTTCTGAAAAAAATTTTCGGCTATTCCTCTTTCAGAGGATGTCAGCTTGACGTTATCAATCATATTCTGTCCGGCAATCATGCCATGCTGCTTATGCCCACCGGCATGGGCAAATCAGTCTGTTATCAAATTCCCGCTCTCATACTGCCTGGTTTAACACTTGTTATTTCGCCACTTATTGCTTTGATGAAAGATCAGGTGGATAACCTGCATCGCCGAGAAATCGATGCCACTTTTATTAATTCTTCACTGAACAGATGCGAAAGAGAGAAAAGACTTGCAGCGCTCCGGCAGGGAGCTTGCAAATTACTTTATGTAACTCCCGAACGTTTTCGCAAAGCTGAATTTACCTCTGCTTTAGCAAAGCGAACAATAAGCCTGCTGGCAGTAGATGAAGCCCATTGTATAAGCAAATGGGGACATGACTTTCGCCCCGACTACAGTCGTATAGGTGAGATTCGCAACCAATTGGGCAACCCGACAACTCTTGCGCTGACCGCAACAGCCACACCCGATGTTCAAAAGGATATTATTGCAGGACTTGGACTTTCTGAAGCATCGGTAAAAATATTCCACGAAGGGATAGACCGTCCTAATCTGCAGCTGTTCGTTGAACCAGTATATGGTGATGCACAAAAGCTGGACTATGTTGTGAACCGTTATCGCGATTTCCAAGGCAGCACAATCATCTATTTCTCCCTCATTAAAACCCTGGAACGTTTTAGCGCACTCCTTAAAAATAAAAAAATAAATCATTTGTGCTATCATGGCGGAATGAATGGGGCAGCGCGTCAAAATGCTCAAAATTTGTTTATGAGTGATCGCTCTCCTCTAATTCTTGCAACGAATGCCTTTGGCATGGGAGTTGACAAAGCAGATATTCGTCATATCATTCATGCCGAAGTCCCCGGTTCAATGGAGGCTTACTACCAGGAAATAGGCAGAGCCGGAAGAGATGGGGAATTATCTGACTGTACCCTCCTCTACGATGAAAATGATCTCCTCATACAGATGGACTTCATCCGTTGGAATAATCCTGATCAAGAATTCTATCTTCGTTTTCATCAATTAATAACGGACTATCCAGAGGCAGCAAACAGCGGAGGAATCGACTGGTTGAAAGAAAAACTCCATTATAAAAACAGATTTGATTTTCGTCTGGAAACAGCCTTGGCAATGTTTGATCGATACGAAGTAACAGAGGGCAGTCTTGCCGAACACAACCTGAAGGTACTTTCAACCTTACCGGAAGAATTCAGCAGGGATAAAATTGCTAAAAAAATTCTCGCTGACCAAAAAAAACTGCATTTCATGGTTTGTTATATTAAAACAAAAAGATGCCGCAAAAGCCTTATCCATGAATATTTCGGAATACCCTATTCTGAACGCTGCGAGGCATGTGATAATTGCCGACGAGTCTAAAAACGCGATGTTGAATGAAACAGCAAGCCTGAATTGATAAATACCAGCCGGTAATGGATTTTCTAACAGTTGACCTATGGAAAAGTACATACTTTTGTTTGGCTTGGGAATTGTCGCTTCGGTAATCCTCCTTCTGATGATATTATATTTCTTCAGGAAAAAACAGGTGCCGGGCGAACAGGATTACTCATGCATGCCACCTGATACCCATGAGTCTTCTTTGGCACAAAATGACATCCTGCTTTCTCCTCCCATCAGGCCGCAGCCTCAGGACGACAGTATTCATCTGCAACTTGAAATTCTAAGACAGGCCCTTGAACTTACCACGGTCATCCTGCTCTGCTCCAGACGGGATGCTTCAGATCTTCAACTGCTCAACCATGCTACCTGCCTGAATGATGACGAGATCAGACGAGATTCCTTTTCCCGAAATGCTGCGATTTTTGCTCAATTACGTGAAGACCATCCACGTATTGCCATCGTTCCTGTTTCCCCGGATTTCGTCATCCCCTATTATACTACCGCAAGGAAGACAGGCAGTTTTCTCGCACAATATATTCCGGTGGTTGCCGACCAAGCCGCCACATGTGATAAAGAAGGCATAAATGGAATGGTAATTCTCTGCATTGACAGAGAAAAAGGATCTCCGTGGACAGAATCAGAATTGAAAATCATAAACCTTACTTGCTGTAAACTCGCCAAAGATCTCCATTTGACAAATAAACTGAAAGAAACAAACCGTCAGATGAAGCCCGTGCATCAGATATGTACCGGTTTACTTGAACTCAATCAGGTTCTTGATTTGCAGGCGGTTTTCGAGGCAACGATTAAGACTGTCAAACAACAGACATCGGCTGATTTTATAGCCATCAGCCTGCTTGAAGACGCGGAACACCGTATTGCTATTGCAAATGGCCCTAAATCCAAACAGTTCGAGGGGCTGACTTTCCCTGCTGATGATGGAATGGTCGGACAGGCTATCAAACTCAGAAAATGGCTGCCGTCTGATGAGAATCTTCAGGATAATTTTCCCGTTTTCAG
>QKJV01000050.1 GCA_003249165.1 Desulfobulbaceae bacterium
AGCAAGCGGTGCCCAGGTGTTTTTTTTACAGGCGACTGCCAGTCAAAATAGTCACGGAATTTGCTTCCTTCCTCCTGCCTTTTTTTCACCACCTTCGATATAATAATGCCTTTTTCAGCAAAAATTTTTCGCAGTTTTGCTCTCAGGGATGAATTTTCACTGAGCCATTCGGCAATGATGTCTCGGGCACCAGACAACGCATCATCAACATTGGCCACTCCCATTTCCTCATGGACAAAGTCAAGAGGTTGCAAATAATGTTTGCCAGCAAAAATTTCTCGTGCAAGAGGCTCAAGTCCTTTCTCCCGGGCAATTGTTCCCCGGGTCCTTCTTTTGGGCCGGAAAGGCAGATAAATATCCTCTAGGGCGGTTGAGCTGTTGGCCTTATGCAGAAGCATCCGCAGTTCATCCGTCAGCAGTTGCCGCTCCATCAGCGCGGCTATAATCGCCTGCCTCCGCTTGTCAAGTTCCGCTAGCCTGGTAAGCTGGTCACGGATAACAACAATCTGGACCTCATTCAAGGATCCAGTTACCTCTTTACGGTAACGGGCAATAAATGGGATTGTCCCTCCCTGGGTAAGCAAATTCGCCGTAGCAACAACCTGTGCGACAGGAATATGCAGCTGTTCGGCAACATCTATAAAATGTGCATCCAAATTCTGCTCCATCTCAGTGTATTGCTTCAGCCTTTCTTTTTGCCGCCGCGGCTTGCCCTTTTTCCCCCATTGCATCATATGCATTGGCAATCAAATACCAATTTTGCCGGATCAAGCTGTTGTTACGACCAGCAAGACTGTTTGCCTTCAAACAGAACTGTATTGCCTGACCATATTGCTTCTTACCGTACTTGACACGCGCCATTTCATGCCAGAGCACCGGGTTGCGGGGTTCAACGCGAAGAGCCCGCTCCAATGTAACCTCAGCTTTATTGAACTGGCCTGCCTCTATCGCCCGGTTTGCATCGGCAAGAAGGGAACCTGCGGCAGTTTCTTTTGGCGGAGCAGGACGTGAGATGCCAGAATCCCGATACGGCGTTTGTAGGGCAGCACAGCCGTTAAGAAAAAGTAAGAACAAAAACGACACTCCACAAAAACGCAAGAAATCCTTCAAATAAAAATCTTTTTCTGTTTTCACATTGGCCCCATTTTACATTTTAGTGAAACCAGCTGCGGATCCTATCCCACAACCCTGTGCCTGTTTTCCGCAAAGTTTCTACCGGTGAATCCTGTGGTAATGGACGAGGAGCGGTTGCCATTTGCTGCGGTACTGTTCCGGCGATAAAAGGTAATAGATTTCTATCTCCAAACAGATCTCCGAAAGACTGGTGATTTCCCAAATTGACGTGTGCCCATTCTATCCCTTCGGGCTCAGTCAGCTCCAAAGGTTGAATCGGCAGGGATTGCATGATTCTGCCCCACACCACCATTGCCCCACCTGAACCGGTCAAACGGGTTGGTTTGTTGTCATCCCGGCCAACCCATACAACACCTAGCCGGTCTCCGGTAAATCCGGCGAACCAGCTGTCGCGCAGATCATCCGATGTCCCCGTCTTACCGGCAACGCCGATATCATTCGAGATATAGCGGGAAAGAGAATGAGCCGTACCTTCACTGACTACCCGTTTCAAGGCATTATTGAGCAAAAAGATAGAGTTCGCAGGGAAACGCTGTTCCACGGAGAGACCGAAACGTTTGACGACCTTATTGTCGGCGGTCAAAACGCTGCTGATTGCCCGTTGGGGAACATAAAAACCGCCGGCTGCGAAAGTTTGGTACATCTGGGCTACCTCAATGGGAGCCAGTGGTGCCGTGCCTAACAAAAATGATGGATAAGGAGAAAAATCCTGCTCAACCCCCAGACGCCTGACGCAACCGATAACCTTCTCCACCCCCACATCCATACCAACTCTTACTGTGGCAAGATTGTAGGAGTTGGCCAATGCTTCATACAATGGCACTCGTCCATGCTCTGTTTTATCAAAATTGGCAGGTTGCCATTTTTTGCTTCCCGGGGCAGAGATGGTAATGGCCGTATCATCGACTGGAGTTGCAAGGGTGTAACCATCGGCTAGAGCGGCCAGGTAGACAGCAGGTTTCACCAATGAACCAATAGGCCGCCTGGCATCCAGAGCACGGTTGAAACCCGGCTGAAGGGGATTTCTTCCGCCGGCCAAAGCGAGAATTTCCCCTCCGTCACGACTGGTTATGACGACTGCCCCCTCAAGCTCCTTGCGGCCGGTCGATTTTTCAAGCGCCGAGAGAGTTGCCGCAAGATTTTTTTCCGTTTTCAGTTGTACCTGGGGATCAAGAGTCGTCAGAATTTTCAGGCCGTCTCCGGTAAGGTCCTCTTCCCGATAGTCACGATCCAGTTGTCTTCTTACCAGATCAAGGAAAGCCGGATAGCGGTTGAATCCGCTCATTATCGTGTCCGCACTGTCGAGTTTTGCGGCCCTTGCCGTCTGATACTCCGCTTCGCTGATGACATTCTCAGCACGCATGACTTCCAGAACGACTTGCCGTCTTTTTAAACAGCGTTCTTGATGGCGACGGGGATCATAATAAGAAGGGCCCTTAATCATGCCGACCAGCATGGCTACCTGTGCCGGTGACAAGTCCTCCACATCCCGGCGGAAGTAGAATTGGCTGGCCAGCCCAAAGCCATGCACGGCCCGGCCTCCGTCCTGACCGAGAAAAATCTCATTGGCATAGGCGGTAAGGATCTCATCTTTTGAATAGTGCATTTCAAGCAACACCGCCATGATTGCTTCATTTATTTTCCGCCACAGGGTGCGCTCGTTATTTAAGAAAAAATTCTTTACCAGTTGCTGCGTCAGGGTACTCCCTCCCTGTACAGTCTGCCCTGCCCGCAGATTCACAAAGATGGCACGAAAAATTGCAACGGGATCAACCCCGAAATGGGTATAAAAATGCTGATCCTCAACAGCGATAAGGGTTTTCACCAGCAAGTCAGGCAGTTTGTCTCTTGTGAGCAGAATACGATCTTCGTGCTCCCTTGGGTGAAAACTGCCGATGCGTGCCGGATCGAGCCGAACGAGAGGTATATTCTCCCCGGTTTCCATCCTATTTATGGCTACAACGCGGTGATCGGCAAAAGAAACTGCCACACTGACGGATTTCTCCACCCCGTCGGGAAAATGGAATTCCCGGGTAACCAGATGTACGATGTTGCCCCGTCGATCGTACCCCCCCGGATCGATGGCTTTCTGGTCTTTTCTATAGCCACCTATTTGCAGTTCCTCTTCCAGCATTTGGGGATCGAGTAACAGGCCGGGATAGAGCTCAAGCGGTCGGGCATAGACAATGGCAGGAATCGACCAACGCTTGCCGTCAAATTTATTCCGAATTACTTTATCCAGATAGTTGGCATAAACGGAGAAAACAGCCAAGAAAAGCAACAAAACAACGATAACAATTCTGGTAATGAATGAACTTCCTGTACTTATTTTTTTGGTGCGCGCTTTTTTTGGCGCGGCTTTTGTCTTTCTAGCCAATGTCTACTCTTTTCTTTTCACTAACGGACCAGAAAACTCATTCGCTGACTACACTTTATACAGAGCTGATCCGCATGGACATAATCTGATAATTTCCACTATTAAAAAACGGAAACTATTGCATTTTATCTTTTCAACTTCAACTGTAAAATGGCATTTCGCTACCTATCCACATTAAATCTGGCAAACGATTAAAACAGAGAATAAAAAAGTTTTTTGAACGCTCACCCAATCATGCCATATTGACAGGCTCATTCACAGTATAGGAAATATGCTTACAGAATTTCTGGTGGTTAACGCCTAAATCTGTTAAGAGCCTTTTTTTATCCACTGAACACTGATATATATCACCAAGATTTCAAATGCTGCTGATCCATCCTCCTATTGCGAAGCCTTGTGAACCACCAGCCGGTATTGCCCGCCTGGCTGGAGCCTTGCGTGCTCATGGCAAATCCTGCACCCTTCTTGATGCAAGTTTGGAAGGGTTGCTTTTTCTCCTCTCGAATCCTGTCTCAGCAAATGACACATGGAGCCGCCGCGCCGGCCGAACCAGGTGGGGGAATCTTGCCGCTCTTCGTTCCTCAGAACTGTATGCGAACCCGGACCGATATCGACGGGCGGTAGCGGATCTCAACAGGATAGTGGAAATGGCGGGCAAGCCCGACTTACATCTCAGTCTTGCCAATTATCAGGACCGTCATCTCTCTCCCATGAAAAGTGCAGATCTGTTGGCCGCCGCATCGCGTTTTCATGAAAATATTTTTTTCCCATACTTTTCAAAAAGACTGCCGGAACTGATAGAGAAGGTCCGTCCGGCTATAATCGGATTCTCACTTAACTATCTCAGCCAGGCTCTTTGCACCTTTGCCATGATCGGTTTCATCAGAAAGGTTTATCCAGGGATTCAACTGATATTGGGAGGCGGCCTTATCACTTCCTGGCTCAGCAATCCGTCCTGGGCCGACTATTTTGGCGGACTTGTCGATCATCTGGTCGCCGGGCCAGGGGAAGTGCCACTTCTGGCCCTTCTCGGAGAAAAACTGCAATATCCAGAGACCACTCCTGATTTCTCTGATCTGCCACTCGCGGACTACCTTGCCCCGGGGTTCATTCTTCCCTATGCTGCTTCTTCAGGCTGCTACTGGAACAAGTGCTCTTTCTGCCCGGAGAAAGCAGAAGGGAATCCATACAAATCGTTGCCTGCTGAACAGGTTCTCTATGATATCAATCTGCTTCTGAAAAAACACAAGCCGGCATTACTTCATCTCCTGGATAACGCCGTGAGTCCTGCACTGATGAAGGCTCTTGTTAAAGATCCACCGGGGGTTGACTGGTACGGTTTTGCAAGGGTGAATCCGTTACTCGCCGACCAGGATTTCTGCCATTGCTTACGTCGTTCCGGTTGTCTCATGCTCAAATTAGGTCTTGAGTCCGGAGATCAAAGCGTGCTTGATGCAATGCACAAAGGGATTACTCTTTCCCTTGTAAATGACACGCTGAAAGCTCTCAAACAGGCTGGCATCGCTACCTATGTCTATCTGCTTTTCGGGACACCCACAGAAACGGTCACTGAGGCACGTCGCACCCTCGATTTTGTTGTGACCCATCGGGAGGCTATTACTTTTCTCAATCTGGCCATTTTTAACATGCCGATCTGCGGCCCTGATGCCTCTACCCTCCAGACCAGCGATTTTTATGAAGGAGATCTCTCACTGTATACTGATTTCCGCCACCCGCTTGGCTGGCACCGCAACAAGATCCGGCATTTTCTTGACCGGGAATTCAAACGGCATCCCGCTGTGACCGGCATTATCCGTAAGGATCCATATTTGTTTACCTCAAACCATGCCCCTTTTTTCTGCGGCCACGGCCAAATGCAGATTTAGCAGGCGCTTCCCGGCCGCTTTTTTCCGGCTGGTTTTCAGATCCTGGACCCAACCGCCGTATAATGTGCATTTCTTTCCGGCAATGGGAGAGTGAGAAAACTCTCAACTTCCGCCAGCATTTCCTGCCTGTCGCTCTTCAGCATACCGGCAACACGAACATAGTTGTTTACATGATCACAGGCAAAAAAAGTTTTGAGTTCAGTTAGGCCACCAAGCAAAAAATGCAACTCCTGCACCGTACCTTCAGGACACTGCGGTTTGAAAGAACCAGCGCGAATCTCTTTCCAGAGCGGACATTCCGTCCCAGGAAGACCGCTCCCATCGCCATACAGCCATAATCGGCGA
>QKJV01000094.1 GCA_003249165.1 Desulfobulbaceae bacterium
CCAGAGGAGTGCTTGAGAGGCATTTCGGACCGTGCGAGCTGCTGGTGGTGACAGATACCATGCAGTATGACGATTACGGCAAATACGAATCGGAGATGTTTGATGGTGAGGCGAAAACCAGGCGCCATGCCGAGGTGTTCCCCGTGGATTGCCGACGGGCCTTTGCTTTGGGCGTGCGGATAGTATCTGCTGCATCCGGTCCAAAATAGGGTGGGTACGCTCTTCGGGTGAAAGGGTTGTCATGCCAGCTTATATGATTTCGGAAGTTGAGATTATCGAAGAGATTGCGGTCAGACGCTACATTCGGCTGGCGAAATCCTCCATCGCAGCTTACGGCGGCCACTACCTGGTGCGCGGGGCAGAAGCCGAGGTCAGGGAAGGCGAGCCGACCATACGCAAGGTGATTATCGTCGAATTTCCCTCTTTGGAGCAAGCGCATGACTGATACGGATCGCCCTGCTTGTGTCAAGGCAAGGCGCGCAATTTCGCGATCAGGATTTAATTCGGCGCCTCATTTTTGTCGACGGTGGGATTCCGTTTCCCGAGAGATAGGTATATTTAGAATAGGTTATTTGGCTACAGGCACTGCTCCTTAAAGTAATCTGCAGTTGTTTCTTCCACTATTTTAAGAGAAGCTTGATAATTTATTGTGGACCAATTAAAAAAAAGAGCGGGTATCATGTAGAAATTGTCATATTACTTTATATGTAATGATGCTTTATATTGAAGGAAATATTTTATGAGTCAGATTGACTCATAAATGAAATGTGGGCGTATCATTTTGACACACTGAGGTTTGGCCTGGTCATTTGATGTTTTTTAGGTTAATCTGATTTTTTCCACAATGTTTTATCCGTAACTTTGGGTCATTTTGTCTTTATTATTTTTCCCATGTCATAAAATTGCTTGGAATTCTTACTCTTTTTGTTTGGCATATAAAATGCTAAACAATCTCAATATATTGTCTTTCTAGGTGGTGGTCCCAGTGAGTTGAGCGGTTGATAGTGTTATTCGTGGCATATTATTGAATCAATCAGTCGGATTTTTGGTTGGAATTCTTTTTCCCTAAGTTATTTTCAGCGACAAAAGAATGGTTATAAAAATGGAAACAACCAAATTTGCAATCCCGGAAATTATATTTGGTAGAGGCAGCATACGATATGCTGGGCAATGCGCACTACGGCATGGAGCAAAAAAAGTATTCCTGGTCAGCGATTCAGGTATCAAAGTATTCCTGGTCAGCGATTCAGGTATCGAAGAAGCCGGTTGGGTGCAACGGCTTATGGATATCCTTAAAGCAGAGGGAATAGACTGGATTTATTATCCCAGAGTCACCTCCAATCCACGTGATTTTCTCGTCGAAGAAGGGGCTGAATTTTATCTGAAAAACAGGGCGGATGTTATCATGGCAATTGGCGGTGGCAGCGCAATGGACACGGCCAAGGGGATAGCCATTATTGCCAGTAATGGCGGAAAAATTCGCGATTATGAAGGGGCAAATCGAGTTCAGCGTCCCCTTCCTCCTATGGTCTTTATAACTACCACAGCCGGCAGCGGTTCGGATATTTCTCAGTTTTGTATTATTACCGACGTCAAGCGGGCAGTAAAAATGTCCATCATCACCCGTACTCTTGTTCCCAACATATCAATTGTGGATCCATTGATTCTACGGACAAAATCGGAAAAACTCATTATTCAGTCGGCCGTAGATGCTCTTGCCCATGCTATTGAATCATATGTGTCACGCATTGCCTCGCCCTTCACCATGCCACAATCTCTTAAAGCAATTGATCTTATATTCCGTAATCTCCGACAGGCGGTTGACAGCCGTTCCCTTGATTCCCTCGAACAGTTGAGTATTGCCTCTATCGCGGCTTCAATGGCTTTCAGCAACGCAGGACTCGGTGCAGAACATGCCCTGGCTCACTCTCTCGGCGGACAATTTGATATAACCCATGGGGTGGTCCATCCGATTCTTCTTGCCGCGGTTATGCGTTTCAATTTGTCATCCTGTACTGATCGTATGGCTGATATCGGCAGAGTGATACTGAATAAACGGCTTGGTTCGGATATGGATACAGCACTTGCTGGCATAACCAGACTGGAGGAATTCTTTGCTTCATTTAACGTGTCTCTTCGACTCAGTCAGGAAGTGGAAGAGGTAGATAAACAGTTTCTGGAGCCTATCTGCCGGATGGCAGTCAATGATGCATGCAATCTAACAAATCCGAGGCCGGCATCATGGGAAGATTTTCTCTCAATTTGTGAAGAGGTTTGGTAATGGTAGCACCGACTACTCTTGAAGATCTTATCGGCATAGAGCATTGCAAGCTTGGATTTTATCAGGAACTGCAGCGTAAAGTTGAGGAACTGAAACATTCAAACCATGAGCTTGAGAAGAAGCGGCAGGAATTTAAGGGACTTCTTGATGCAATAACTGATTTGATGGTTGTGCTTTCTGAAGATTTGCAAATTCTGTCCGTTAACCATGTTTTTGAAGAATGGTACCCGGGGATAGAGCCTAAAGGAAGGTTCTGCTATGAACTGTTTCGTGAAAGGAGCACGCCCTGTGATAACTGTCC
>QKJV01000235.1 GCA_003249165.1 Desulfobulbaceae bacterium
GCGTACCATGGATTACACGCTGGTCGTGAAGTAAGGAGCAGATGTGTTTGTTCACAGAGCGCCGGTGGTGTTGCCGGTTATAAAGCCACCCATAAGCGATGGGGCTGTAGTTACCGAAAACGGTATGATTGTTGCTGTTGGTCCCTATGCCCGTCTACGGAGTCTGGGAAAAACGGTAGAATACGATAACTCGGTTTTGCTTCCCGCTCTGGTCAACTGCCATATTCACCTGGAGCTTTCCCAGCTGGCCGAGTTAGGACGGCAAAATCCTCATCATGGTGATATGCCCGTTTGGATCAGTGAATTGCTTGATGCCCGACAAAAGACTGTTCCCGATGATGGCCGCGCTGCACGACTTGCCCTTGATGACATGTATACTCAGGGGGTGGCTCTGGTTGCCGATATCGGGAACATGCCTGGAAGCAAAGAAATAGGGCAGGGGCATCCGGTTCAGGTCGATTTTTATCTGGAAATGCTTGGTTTTGCCCATCGGTCAGCCGTTAATGCCATGGCGAAAATGCGGGAAAGTTTGTGTGACTGTACCAGCCATGCTCCCTATTCAAACCATCCAGACTTGCTTATTGCGGCAAAGCAGCGAGCCCGGAGCAGAAATAGAATTTTTTCGATTCATGTGGCTGAATCCCAAGCGGAAATCGATTTTCTGCGGGATGGAAACGGACTGTTCCGTTCTTTTATCGAACAGCGGGGATTCTGGGATGGGTCCTTTGTTCCACCCGGCTGTGGTGCCATAGACTATCTTGATCGCCTTGGCCTTATAGATGAACATACTCTTTGCGTTCATTGTGTATATGTCTCAGATAAGGAGATCGCACTGCTTGCCAACCATCATGCAAAAGTGTGTCTCTGTCCGGGTAGCAACCAATTCCTCGGAGTAGGGAAAGCGCCGGTGGAGAAAATGATCGAAGCCGGAATCGCCCCCGGACTCGGAACGGACAGTCTTGCCAGTAATCCTCGGCTGTCTATTTGGGAGGAAATGCGCATAATGCGTGAAAATTATCCGTCGGTTTCACCGGCGAAAATACTTGCCATGGCGACGATCAATGGTGCCCAGTGTCTCGGCAACCATGAAATAGGTTGCCTGGCACCGGGCAGACGTGCCGGCATCATAGCGGTTAATGCCAAAGGATTAAAAGCCGAAAATGCCGAAGATTTTCTGACCAGCTTTGGCCATAATATTTCCGTCGACTGGGTGAAGGAGGCTCGGTAACATGAAAGCGCGTATCGGAATGGTTAATTTTATTAATACCGCGCCACTCTATGTCGTCTGGTTGCAGAGGGGGGGCAGGCCCGACTGGATTGTAACCGAGGGAGCACCGACAACTTTGAACAGGATGCTCTGCAATAATGAGCTTGATCTGGGATTTGTTTCCTCGCATGAGTATGCGGCCAATCCAAATCTTTATCGGATTATGGAGGATATCTCCATAAGTTCTTCCGGGCCGGTTGGGAGTGTCTGTCTGTTTTCACGTGTCGCACCGCAAGAGCTCGGGGGGAAAAATGTTCGTTTAAGCAGTCAGTCGCAAACCTCGGTAGCACTCGTAAAGATTATTCTTGAGGAGTTTTACCGGGTTCAACCTGTTTACAGGGGCGGAGGCAGCCCGGACAGTGACATAAGTGGTGTGCTGGCCATTGGAGATGAGGCTTTGCGTTTAACGACCGCAGGTAGCTATCCATTTTGCCTTGATCTGGGTGAAATTTGGATGCAGCATACCGGTCTTCCCTTTGTTTTTGCTGTCTGGGCGGTACGGGAGAATTTTTTTGCCGCATGCCCGGAATGTGTCAGTGAAATAAGGGAAGAACTGCTTTCCTGTATCCGCCAGGGCAAAAATGAACTTTCAGAGGTCTGCAGGCAGGTTGCACCGAGAATTCCCATGACCGTTGATTCGTGTTATAAGTACCTTTGCGGTATTGAATACGATATGAGGCCGCAGAAATTACAGGCTCTGCGACTGTTTTTTGATTTTTTAATTAAACGTGGGGAAGTACCGGCCGAGGCATTGCCGTTGAAACTGTGTAAATAAAAAAAATTGATGAGCGTAAGCAGCAAATAAGAATAATAACCGGTCAGGTCGTGGCCGACCGTCAACGTAACAGGACTGATATCCATGCAAACTCCCGATGAAAAGAAAATTTTTGTCAAAGAAAAATTTTCTTCCATCAGTCATAAATACGATTTCCTTAATTCCGTTCTTAGTTTTCAGATAGACCGATACTGGCGGTGGGTTACCACCAGGGAATTGAAAAAATTTCCTGATGGTGCTGTTCTTGACCTCTGTGCCGGTACATTACCCCTTTCCCTCGAGTTGACCCGGCAGGCACCAGCTCGTCAGGTTGTTTCAATAGATTTTTGTGAGGACATGCTGCGGGCCGGGTTGAAAACCCTGCCCCGGGATGAACGGCGAAGCCGGATATTCCCGGTCTGTGGCGATGGGGAAAAGATCCCTGCCCGAAAAGAGAGTTTTTGGGGAATTACAGTTGCTTTCGGCGTCCGCAATCTTGGCCGGACTCAGGATGGGTTAAACGAAATGCACCGCGTTTTGAAACCTGGTGGGAAACTCCTTATCCTCGAGTTTTCCCGGCCCCAGAATGTTATTGTCAAACCGGTTTATAATTTTTATCTCAACAAGGTGTTGCCGGCAGTTGCGGGTGTTGTTTCCGGTGATAAGGAGGCCTATGAGTATCTTGCGAGTTCCATCGCCGCCTTTTATGAACCGGAGGAATTGTTGGGTATGATGAAAAAGGCCGGATTTGCCGAGGTGTCCCGCCGTCCACTGACGTTCGGGATTGTTTCGGTTTATATAGGAGTGAAATGAAAAAGATAATTCTGGCGATTACTGGAGCGAGCGGCTCTCTTTACGCGGTGGAGCTTCTACGTCTTATAGAGGGGTTTGATATTGAAGTGCATGGAATTATATCACGGGCCGGTGAAAAAGTTCTTTTCCTTGAAGAGGAGCTACAACCCGGAGACCTCTCCGTAGTACGAAAATGGTATGAGATCGATAACCTTGCCGCACCTATGGCCAGTGGCTCGGCCCGCTATGATGCCATGATTGTGCTTCCATGTACCATGGGAACTCTGGCATCAATTGCAAATGGCCTGTCAATTAATCTTATTCACCGGGCCGCTGATGTCATGCTCAAGGAAGGAAAGCCTCTGGTGCTTGCTGTCCGCGAAACGCCCTTTAACCGCAATCATCTACGCAACATGCTTGCTGCAGCCGATGCCGGTGCCATAATTTGCCCTGCAATGCCGGCTTTTTATAATCGGCCTGAAAATTTGCGCGAAATGGCCCGGTATTTTGCCGGTCGTGTCGCTTGTCAGATTGGAATAGATGTTCCCGGATTCAAAGAGTGGAGTGGCGATAATGTTTAAAAAAATTGCGATTCTGCTGGAAATGATCAAATTCGAGCATACGGTTTTTGCCCTGCCGTTTGCCTTGATGGGAGCTTTTCTCGCCGCTGGTGGTGTACCGGATGGAATAGTTTTTTTCTGGGTGGTTGTTGCCATGGCAGGAGCAAGGACCTGTGCCATGGGTTTTAACCGGATTGCTGATGCCCGTTTTGATAAAGACAATCCCCGAACTGCTGATAGAGCCATTCCGGCCGGTTCTGTAAAGATGTGGGAGGCTTGGACAATGGTCATCACTGCGGGATTGCTCTTTTTTTTCGCCTGTTACCAGCTTAACCCCCTTACTTTAAAACTGTCGCCGCTGGCCTTAAGCCTGACCCTGTTTTATTCGCTGACCAAACGTTTTACGTGGTTTTGTCATGTTGTTCTGGGAATTGCTTTGGCTTTTTCACCACTAGGAGGGTTCGTCGCGGTGAAGGGGAGTCTTGCCGGTTTCCCATGGGCACTCTCCCTTGGGGTGCTTTTCTGGGTAACGGGGTTCGATACGATCTATGCATGTCTTGATGCTGATTTTGATCAACAGGCAGGGCTTTTTTCCTTACCTGCACGATTTGGTCGCGAAAGAGCTTTCAAGATAGCTGTCGGTTTTCATGTGGTGGCCTTTACCCTTTTCGTTATCACGGGAATCGTCTGTGAACTCAACTATTTCTATTACCTCGGCATCGTTTTGACCGCCGCGGCCCTCTTTTATCAGCACATAATAGTCAATCCCGGCAATCTTTCCCGGATCAACATGTCTTTTTTTACCATGAATGGTCTGATCAGCCTTACTTTGTTTATCGTTACTTGGATTTCCCTGGCAACGCGATAGTCTTTTGGGGGAGACGGATTTCTCCCTTATCGGAAAAATGTTGTTGAACTTCCATGATAGCGTTTTTTTCCTTGAGAAATAATGACGTCAGTTGTGGATCAAACTTGCTTCCTGACTCGGTTTCGAGTTCAGCAAAAGCCTCTTCGGCGTTCCATGCCCTCTTGTAAGGTCTGGTTGATGTGAGTGCGTCAAAAACATCGCATATGGCGGCGATTCTACCTGCAAGCGGAATTTCTTCCTGCTTGAGACCGGCTGGGTAGCCAGCCCCATCCCACCGTTCGTGGTGGGTGAGAGCAATTTCCCTGGCCTTTTGCAAGAGGGGAGTGCCATTACCTGAGAGAAGTTTTGCTCCGATTATACTGTGATTTTTTATGATGGCGAATTCAAGATCGGTAAGGTCTCCCGGTTTATGAAGGATTGAATCTGAAATTCCCAGCTTTCCCACGTCGCGAGTGGCCATTGCATGGAAAATGAGTCGACGTTCTTCTGTTGATACACCGGCAGCCTCTGCAAGAATATTACAGTAATGACTCATTTTCGTGATATGAGGACCTGTATCTCTATCCTGTAACTCGGGTCCCTGTGCTAATCGGTAAATCATTTCCAACTGCATTTTCCATAGATCTTTACATTGTTTCTCAATTTTGCGTTCCAGTTCAGCCTGACGTGCGCGCATTGCGGCTTTTTCTATCTGTTCCTGTTCTTCTGCTTTCATCTCCATTGTGATGTCGGTCAGTGTCCCGCAAACGAGGCAGATATCATCTTTTTGAAAAAACTCGACAAAGGCCTGATCTTTTAACCAGATTGGAGATTTGTCTTTAAGGGAAACTTTGTAAACAGCTTCAATGGTTCTATTCTTTTTTCCTTCATTGCGCAGTTCGTCTTGAAGACGGATCAGATCATCTTGACTGAGAATTTTTTTGTAAACTTTGTTCTTATCTGGTTCATGATAAAACGAAATACGCTGCCGAACACTGTCTCTGAATGTTTCAGCCGCCTCAGTCGCTTCGCAGTCGAGTAGTTTTAGCAGACGTTTGCCTGCAAACTCATACCAGATT
Organism: Desulfobulbaceae bacterium; assembly: GCA_003249165.1. GTDB lineage: Bacteria > Desulfobacterota > Desulfobulbia > Desulfobulbales > SURF-16 > SURF-16. The sequence goes on from QKJV01000235.1 coordinate 5,300, forward strand.
GATTTGTCGTCGTTTTCCCTCCATGCGGATATATACGGTATGGTCGGATTTGCGTTAACGTTAAAATTTCTGAAAAGACCGAGGGTTTCAGCGACTCTTTTTTTCAGGTCGATACTGAATGTGGCCTTGAGGATACGGCCACAGTAGTCACGATCGAAAATCCAGTTGTAGTCCTGTTCATTACTCATCAGGTCACCTCCGCAGCATATTGTTGTACAAATTATAGCAATCGGATTGAGTGGTATGTCAAGAAAATATGATATTTCAGGAAAATAAGGTAATATTTCTGAATAGGGTAGAATTTTTTATCTTGTTTAATTGTCCTTTGTGAATTAAAATACTTGATTTTTTGGCGGATTTTTCGGTGGTAATTCAGCCGCCGGTCAATGCAACATGCACCTGTGAGTAGATAAAAAAATGGATCAGGATAAAATAAGAAACGTGGCGATAATAGCCCATGTTGACCATGGGAAGACAACTCTGGTAGATCAACTTTTTAGACAGAGCGGTATGTTCCGTTCAAACCAGCAGGTTTCTGAGAGACTCATGGATTCCATGGATTTGGAACGGGAGAGAGGAATCACTATTGCCTCCAAGAATGGATCATACAGATACAAGGATTACTGGATTAATATTATCGATACTCCAGGGCATGCGGATTTTGGCGGCCAGGTGGAGCGGGTATTACGTATGGCGGATGGATGTCTGCTTCTGGTTGACGCTCAGGAGGGACCAATGCCTCAGACTTATTTTGTTCTCAAAAAAGCCTTGGCTAATTCTTTGCCGATAATTGTCATTATTAACAAAATTGATAAGCCAGCCGCTCGTTGTGATTGGACTGTTGATCAGGTTTTTGATCTTTTCGTCAAATTGAATGCCCCCGATGAGCTGCTGGAATTCCCTGTGGTCTACGCTTCTGCCAAGCAGGGATATGCTTTGCGCTCATTGGATGAACAAAACAACAACATGGAACCGATTTCAGAAATGATTGTTACCGCGATTCCGGCACCAAAGGGCAGAAGTGATGCTCCCTTGCAGATGCAGATCAATACTATCGATTATTCCCCTTATTTGGGCAGACTTGGCATAGGTAAGGTTGTAAACGGAACCCTGAAAATCAACAAAGATATAGCCGTTGCTCGTCGAGATGGTTCCATATCGCCGATAAGGATATCAAAAATTTTTCGTTTCGAATCCAACGAAAAAATTGCTGTGCCTGAGGCAACCACAGGTGAAATCGTCGCCGTGGCGGGAATGGATGATGTAACCGTCGGTGTAACCTTTACTGACCCGATGAACCCTCAACCTTTGCCCCTCATTGAGATTGATCCCCCGACTCTGTCTATGAATTTTGTGCCTAATGATTCACCTTTCGCTGGCCGTGAGGGAAAATTTGTCACTTCCAGACATATTGAAGAAAGGTTGTCACGCGAGATTCTTGCTGATGTAGCGTTGCATGTCGAACCATTGTCCGAGGGTGTAGGATACAAAGTTTCCGGGCGAGGTGAACTGCATCTTTCAATCCTGATAGAGAAAATGCGGCGGGAAGGCTATGAGTTTCAGGTCACCCGGCCTCAGGTCATCATGAAAGAGGAGAATGGTGTGCAGCTTGAACCCTATGAGGAGCTCACCATTGATGTGGATGAGCAGTATCAGGGGGTGGTGATCGAAAAATTGGGGAAACTCAAGGGGCAGATGCTGGAAATGCGTAATGAGAATAATATGGCAAAGCTGATTTACAAAATTCCCACCAGAGGATTGCTCGGTTTCCGTTCCCAGTTTATGACGGATACAAAAGGAATGGGAATCATGAACTACGTTTTTGCCGAATATGGACCCTATGCTGGAGATATTACGCACAGAGTAAACGGTGTACTGATCGTCAAGGAAACCTGTACTACTGTGGCGTATGCCTTGTTTAATCTGCAGGAGAGGGGGCGGCTTTTCCTCGGACCAGGCGTTGATGTTTATGCAGGCCAGATTATCGGAGAGAATACACGTCCAGTGGACATGGTGGTAAATCCGGCAAAGGGAAAGAAGTTGACCAATATGCGCGCATCAGGTTCAGATGAAGCCGTTATCCTGACACCGCCGAAACTGATGAGTCTTGAAGACTGTATTGCCTATATAAATGATGATGAACTCGTCGAGGTGACCCCTTCTTCCATTAGACTCCGCAAGCATAAAAGCGGTGGACTGAAGCCCTGATTTTTATAGGTTTCAAAAAAATTAGATCAAAAACGGCCAAAATCAAAACGGCCGTTTTTTGTTGTCCGGGCATATTGAAAAATATTTTAATATACTCGAAATAACCTGTTTATTTACGTTAAAGGCGCCATTCCCTTGTTTTCAAAATTTTGTGTAAGTGCCTGTCTCCGTACCTGCAGGATCTTATTGATTGATGTATTGATCTCTTCATCATGGAAAACGATCTGTTCGGCTTGTTCACCTTTAATATCCTGGAAAAAATCGGCAATTCGCAAATCAGAAGTAGGCTGTGCCGGAACATAAAGTTCTCCTGAGCCATCACCGACTGGTAAGATTTTTTCTATTTCCAACAGGCGGGCAATAGCGTTGCGAACGAAACTCTCGGAAATTCCAAGATGATCACTGATCCTTACAGGTTCGGAGCCACCCTCGCCACGGTCAAATGTTCTGCAGATATCGAGGAGTACTGCGAGGCTGATTTTTTCCTTGCTGGCAAAATTGACGTTTTTTTCAAACTCAAGAGGATGAAATTTCCCGGCATTCTGGCAGGCAAAATTTAAAACCCCCCCGAATAACACAAGTATCCACGTTGTTTGCAGCCATATCATAAAAATAGGGACAGTTGCGAAAGTGCCGTATATCGCATTGTATTTTGCAACTCCGATCTGAAATTTTATAAAAATTATCTGTGTAATCTGCCAGCAGAAACCAGTGACAGCGCCTGCTGCAAGCGCGGGAAGGATATGGACTGTCGTGTTTGGAATAATAATATACAGAAGGGTCAGAATGAGAATACTCGATATCCAGGGAAGACTCAGTAAAAAAAGCTTCATCGCTCCAGCAAAAAGACCTATCTCCATCAATTTTTGAGTAAATGTGTGGCTGCTCAATGACGTGGAAAATCCGATGGTCACGGCAAAAAGAATCGGTCCGATAATGAGAAGTGAAAGATAATCGCTTGCTTTTCTGATAAGTGTTCGTGGCTTTTGAATCGACCAGATTTTATTGAATGAATTTTCTATCTGGCCAAGCATGGAAATTGCTGTGTAAGCAATAAAAAAAAGACCAATGGAACCTAATGCGGCAACATTGGTATTGTTCACATATTCAACTATTTTGGGGATTAAACCTGCTGCAATTTCCCCACCCATTGCTTTCCCGAGAAGAAAGGGCTCAATCTTGTCTTGAATGCCGAAGCCCTTGGCAATGGAAAAAATCATTGCAAGCATAGGGATAAGTGAGAGCAGAAAAGTAAAGGAAAGAGCTGATGCATAATTTGGGAGTTGCTTGTTGAAAGGGGAACGGGCGGCTATTAAGCAGATTTTGGTGAGCCGTAACAGCAGTCGTTTGCCCGGCGGCAGCTCATTTTCACGTAAAATCCAGATTGATGCTTTCCCAGGAGCGATTTGAAAAAAATTATTCAGATACTTTTTCATGGGATGTAGTATCCTCCTTGTCAAAATGGATGTCCAATTGGGGGAATGGGATGGTCACTCCCTCCTGATTAAGTGCTTTGTATATTGATTTTAGCAAATTATGGGTCTGCAACCCTTTATCTCGAGGATCTTCCACCCATAACAACAGCTCAAAGTCGAGCGATGAAGCGCCGAAAGCACGCATACGAACCCTTGGTGAAGGGTCCCTGACGACGTTTTCTGTCTGAGCGGCGACACGGAGAAGAACATTCTCGACCTGATCTACATCACTACCATAGGCAACGCCCACCGGTATCCGGATACGAAAGCGGGAAATCGGTGCGCTTTCATTGATGATTTTCGAATTGGCAAGAATGGAGTTGGGGATGGTAATGAGAACATCATCTCGGGTTTTTATTCTTGTGGAACGAATACCGAGCTCAACTACTTCACCTCTGTCTCCATTATCAATGATGACATAGTCTCCTACTTTGAATGTTCTATCCATAAAAAGACTAAGTCCACCAAAAAAATTTGCCAGGGAATCTTTGGCCGCCATTGCAACGGCGATACCAGCAATTCCGGCTGAGGCGAAAAAAGGAGTAAGGTTGACCTTCCATATGGAGAGTAGCCAGTATATCCCGGAAACAATGACTATTACCTTGACTATCTTGCGGATCAGGATGACCAGGTCATTACCAATTTTTTCACTTGCTACCCTCGTAAAAATAGCATGGCCGGAAAATACACCAATCATTTTGATAATGGTGAAAAGCCAGATGAGCAAGGTAACAGTTTTAATACTGTTGGGAAGAACAGTGTCCCATAAGAGTGAAAGAGTCCTTAGGCTTAGCGCATGTGTAATACCAAGGGCAAAAACGGACCAGTAAACAGGTGTATGCAGCAGATCCAGTAGTTGATCATCGAATTGGAAGGACGTTTTGGCAGCAAGACGCCGAAGGATTTTGTCGATAAACAGGTCAGCAAATTTAGCGAGCAAAGCGTAGACAAAAACAATTGTTATCTGTTTGAGCAGTAAATGTCCTTCCAAATAATTGAAGCGGTTTATCAGGTCTTCGATATTCATGTGTCCTTTATAGTTGTCTGTCCTAATTCTTTAAGTATATATTGTGATATGCCGAGTTTGGACTGGGAATCCATTTCCAGAAATGATACCCCGATTTCGAAATGCTCCGGTCCCGGTGAAGCAACATGAACCACAACCCCGAGTATGAGAACGGAGATGCTGAGATTTTCAAAAGCGATCTGCATTTGAATTTTATTGCCGACCGTAAAAATGGGTGAACTGCACTTAAAAAGAATGCCGGACAAGCTTAAATTTTTTGCCTGAGCTGTTAATGCTTCCTGATGTTCATCAAGGGAAATTTTTTTGACATTAATTGCAGGTGTGAAGCTAACCCGAACATAGCGTCGTTTGTTGGGTGAATATGCCTGGATATTATTTTTGCCGGCTGATTTGGCGTTCAGGAGTGCCATGTCCGCAAATTTGATAAGTTCTTGTGCTTCACAGGTGTCTATCGGGAAATTTGCCAATCCTCCACTTATGGTTACGGGAATATTTTCCCCTTCATATTCCAATGTCAGATCGGCAATGAGATTTCTTATTCGTTCAGCGAGTATCAACCCTGTCGTTTTCTTGGTTTCCGGTAAAATTACCACGATTTCTTCTCCTCCGTAACGGGAGGCAATATCCTGCGCGCGAATCTCATCCAGAATTGCATGTGATATATCCCGTAATACCATATCACCTGCAAGATGGCCGTATCTGTCGTTTACCTGTTTGAAATTATCGACGTCCAGAAAAAGAAGAGAAAGTTCCGTGTCGTACCTTTTGGCCCGCCCGACTTCTTTGACAAGGTACTCATCAAAAAAAGCCCGGGTATACAGTCCGCTCAAACTGTCAAATTTAGCAGTATTAACCGTATTTTCAAAAATATGTATCTCGACTACTTTTGGATTTTCTAACGATTTGTGAATGGAACAAAAATAGTCACATATTGCTGTGCGCAAATTGACCTCATGTCCGAGTTTGTTCGACATCTCAATTCGGTGGAAACAGACATCTCTCCATGCGTCACTAGCATCTTTTCTCGTCAGATCCAGATGGGTCAGGACGTGAAATATCACAGGATAGGCTTTTGGTCCGAACTCCCCGGCAAGTTGATTAAGAACTTCTATAAGCTTTTCGTCATTGTCTGAAAAATCGTAAAGACACTGCATTATTTTATTTCGAATAACTTGCATAAAATGCCTTATGGTACCTACGAAGTATTTTAGGTGCGTTGGTGCTGGCAACAGACGCTCTTGAAACTCTAACGGAAATTACTTAATATACCTGAAGACTGTTTTTTGTGGGGTAAATATACAAAATTTACATTAACATATGGATACATTAGAGACAATAGCACGGTTTGCTGACTGGCTTGCTTTCCCTCTGGTATATTTCATTTTGCTTTTACTCTTTCTTTTTTTTGTTGTCCGTCCATTTTTTTCCTATCTTTTTGACTGGAATCGAATACACGTCCTTGGGGTTTTGCGTAAGCGGGAAAGGGAATTACAAGAAGCAAAAGAAACTGATTTTTCCCTTGGATTGAAGCAACCTGAAGAAGTGGGAGTTGTTCCACCACCTCTTTCCCAAACCAAAGACAGAAGATATGTTATGAGCAAATTGGCTGCAGGTGATCCTGAAAAAGCGGGAAACCTTGTCAAACGATGGCTCAGAAAGGACTTAGATTAATCGCTTTGCCATTATTGACGTTCCCTACTAAATAAATTAAATTTTCCGATTTTTATTTTTTCTTTTCGTGCACAACAGAGTATTACACTCTTCGTTTTGATTGTCATTTCTTAGAAATTTATCGTTCGTCAGCTGGATTTTGTTTCATGAAGACAACGTTAAAAAAAGAGCTTATCGGCCGTGAAGGGATGGTGCTGCTTGATACCATTCGGCGCTTGAACAGGCGCAATGCCGTCGATCGTCTGATGAAACTGTTGAACAAAACACATCCAGCCGACATTGCATGGGTTTTTCGTCATCTGACTCCTGATGAGCGCTCACGGGTATTTAACATTCTTGCTCAGACTGGGTTTGTCGGGGAATTCCTGAGTGAGTTGGATCAGGCTATTATGCTTGAACTCGTTGCTAACCTCACGCCCAAATATATGGCGGTTGTCATCAAGGAAATGGCCACGGATGACGCTGCCGATCTGCTTGAAGCCCTGCCCGAAAATCTTGCCGCTGAGACCAGGAAATTCATGGGTAAGGCTGATCGTGATGAAGTTGAAGAACTTATGCAGTACCATCCTGAGACAGCTGGCGGGCTTATGTCTCCGGATTTCATGGCTCTTGATGGTGAACTGAGTGTCGCTGACGCAATTGAGAAGGTACAGCAGCGAAGCGCGGAAATGGAAATGGCTTTTTATCTGTATATTATTAACGGTGAGGAGGGACAACTTTCCGGAGTTTTGTCTCTGCGGCAACTTCTCACCAATCCTCCATACCGGCAGCTAAAAAACATTATGAACCCAAATGTAATAGCTGTAACAACAGATACGGATCAGGAAGAAGCTGCTCATATTGTTTCCCAGTATAATATTCTGGCAGTACCTGTTGTTGATGCTTCCTATCGTCTGGTCGGAATTGTCACGGTTGATGATATCATTGATGTTATCCGGGAAGAGGCAACAGAGGATTTTCTGCAGATGGCCGGAGCAGGTAAGGACAGGGAAATTCTCCTGAAATCAACCTTTTCCAATGCTGTAACGCGGGCTCCCTGGCTGTTTGCCAGCTGGATAGGAGGAATACTTGCTGCAGTCGTCATTTCTCTTTTTGAAGAAGAATTGAAAAGCGTATTGGCATTGGCCTCTTTTATTCCAATTGTAATTGGGATGGGGGGCAATATTGGTACCCAATCGAGTACAATCGTTGTCAGAGGTATAGCAACCGGTCGCATTAATATGAACGCATTGGCCTCTGTAATATTTAAGGAACTGAGGGTTGGGCTGTTACTGGGGACTTTCTACGGACTTATCTTGGGTGTTTTTGCTTTTTTTTCATATAATAATCCTGTGGCACTCGGATTTGTTGTCGGTTTTTCGGTACTTTTTGCTATGTCTTTAGCCGCAACAGTAGGTACATTGGTTCCTTTGGTGCTGAAACGAATGGATATTGATGCTGCTGTGGCGACAGGTCCGTTTGTCACCACCTCTATTGATATCATCGGTGTTACGGCTTACTTTTCTATTGCTAAGTTACTTCTTGAAATTTAACAAGGTATTGTAAATGAATAGTCCTCTGTTTCGAAAACTAACTCCATTTATATGTTTTCTGGGGGCCCTCATCTTCATCTGGTGGTTTTTTGTAAGGCCAAATCAGTCTCTCATTAATCCAAGCGCTGAACCACGTGCAGTAACCGCCCGAGGTGACTTGGCTTCGGATGAAAAAAACACTATTGAACTTTTCCAGTCTGTATCGCCTTCAGTAGTCTATATCACCAGTATTGAATTGCGGCGCAATCTCTTCAGCCTGAATATATATGAAATACCTAAAGGGACAGGATCAGGTTTTATTTGGGATAATGAGGGCAGGATTGTAACAAATTATCACGTGATTGAGGATGCCAATAAGGTACAGGTTACCCTTGCTGATAATACTACCTGGAAGGCGGTGCTGGTAGGAGCCTCGGCCGATAAGGATATAGCGGTTTTGAAAATTGCAGCACCCGCAAAAATTCTGAAACCTATCCCCGTGGGAGAATCCGCTAACCTTCTTGTTGGCCAGAAAGTTTTCGCAATTGGCAATCCGTTTGGACTTGATCAGACGATTACTGCCGGAATCGTCAGTGCTCTCGGTAGAGAAATCAAATCGGCAAACGGCATGACTATCCATGACGTAATCCAGACGGATGCCGCCATTAATCCAGGCAATTCCGGAGGCCCTTTGCTTGACAGCGCAGGCCGCCTAATTGGTGTGAATACAGCTATTTACAGTCCAGATGGTGTTAATGCAGGAATCGGTTTTGCCGTTCCGGTAGATGAGGTGAATCGGGTTGTAACTGAAATCATCAAGCATGGGCGTTTAATCCGGCCTGGTTTGGGCATTTCTGTGGCAAATGAAAGACTTGTTTCGCGGCTCGGGGTCGAGGGGGTACTGATCGTACAGGTTGAAAGTGGAAGTTCTGCTGAAAAGGCAGGGCTCCGCGGGGTTAAAAGGGTTGGTGGTGAGTTGGTGTTAGGAGATGTTATTGTTGGAGTGAATGGCAAGCCCATTAAAAACCTCGATGATCTCCGTCAGGAGCTGGACCGCTACCATGTCGGTGATGAGGTAACGCTTAAGGTGATCAGGGAGGGTGAGGAGTTCCAGGTCAAGGTCACATTAGATGCTGTTGGATAAAAAAGCAGAGAATTGTCCCTAAGCGCCGAGCTCTCTTTTATTTTGCTGCGTAACTGGAAATATAAAATTTCTCAAGGTCTTGGAGAGATATATATTTCTATTGTTTGCTTTTGGGTGGTTTAGCAGCAGAAAGAAAAGTTTTTCCTTTGTCCCTAGCGATTTCACGCATGGACTTAGAGGGGTCGGTTTCGTCGATAATTTCCTGTCCGACTATTTCTTCAATAATGTCTTCCAGGCTGATAACGCCGGTCATGCCCCCATACTCGTCGACCACGCAGAAAAGATGCTGTCGGCGTTCAAAAAATTGCAGTAAGGTCAAATTAAGCTGAGCTGTTTCAGGAACGAAATGAACAGGCTTCATGAGCGTCGATAGAGGCTGATCTTCCTGACCTTCCGCTACAGATAGAAGAACATCCTTGCGCAGCACAATACCGACAATATCGTTGGTATTCCTGTCGTATACCGGGACTCGACTATGTCTGTTCCATTGATCTTTCATAAGCTGGGCTTCAGCTACAGACAGATTTTTGTTTAAGGTGAATGTGACGGTTCGCGGCGTCATCGCTTCTCTGACGGTTTTATGTTTCAATTCAATAATATTTTTGATAATTCCTTCCTGTTGGGAGTCAATCACCCCTGATTTTCTGCTGAGCACGGCCAAGGCATGTATTTCTTCAGCTGATATTTCGGTTTTTTTATTATAACCAGGAATAAGCATGGTCGCATGATGGATCAGCCAGACAATAGGGGAGAGAACTTTGACCAGCGTAAAAAGGGGAACAGCTATCCAGGGGGCTATCTCTCTGCTGTATATAACTCCTAAAGTTTTTGGGAGTATCTCGGAGAAAATGAGAATTGCAAAGGTGAAAGCCGCGGAAAAAAGACTGAGATAAGCGTCACCAAAAACTGCAGAGGCTGATGCTCCAGCGATAGCGGCACCCATGGTGTTTGCAATCGTATTAAGGGTGAGAATAGCTGTAATCGGCTGTTGAATGTTAGTCTTCAACTTTTTCAACAATCTGCCGGAAAGTTTTTCTGATTTTGCGAGGAGTTCAACCTTGCTTGCCGGTACGGAGTATAGCACCGCTTCGATTATACTGCATAAAGCTGATACAAGTATGGCGAGACCTGTTGCCAGGCAAAGTTTTACTATCAAGAGAACCCGGTTAAATTGTGGTGAGAAAAATTAGTTTATAAATTAGTTTTTTAATTTGACGCCATTTTCCTGCGGATAATTTCCCCACGACGGTCTGTTAGAAATTCTTCTATTTTTTGCAGTTGTTCTTTTGTCAACTGCCCGAACTGAACCCCGTTTCTGCGAATGATGGTCTGGCCCGCAGGGTGAATTGGCGCCGAATCAGTTGAGGTTATTGTCTTGCACGGAATATTTTCAATATATGCCCCGTTGGAACTATTTAAAATACCTAGTTCGAAATAAGGATCCTGTACGACATCCTTGGTGGTTAGATAACGGAAAGCAAGTCCACTTTTACTGATATTAATGATTTGGCCAAAGGTTAATTCATTGAAGACGAGAATATCATCGGATAAATGGTAACGTTTGTGTTTTCTTCGTTCTACAAATGGTTTGTCGGCTTCCTTGGACATTGTGTTCCCTCCAGGCTGCTTGAAAATGAACAGTCTCTGGAAATGAAAAATATCGCATCATTTATTTAAAAATCAAAATGATACCCGATTTGTAGTATATTCCGCAATATTTAATCCTTGATTTTTTTTGTTTCTTTTACCATTTTCATGAGGTACTGGTCGCCGTTATTTTTAGAAAAATTTTTCTCGATTAAAATGATGTGCCAGAGCAAAAAATCACCAGGGGCGATTAACAAGAAAGGCACGTCATTGAGTGCGTTATGTGTTGTCTGCTGGCATTTTCACAGGATTAATTATATAAATATTTAAACATTCTAGCAGGTTGTCTGATGGATGAAAAAATTGACAGAAAATTTATTCCCAGTCTGCGAGAGGGAATAGATGTTGTTAAAATGGTTTTTTTCAGAAAACTTAAAAATCACCTCGTTCAAAAATACGCTGAAAAAGGTGATGCATACGCTGGTTTGCTGGCTGGAGCTATTATGAATGAACTGTTTGGATGCCCGAATCCGCAGGAAAGATTTAAAATTTTTGCTGCCGATAACAGTAAATATATCAGAGAGGAACTGTACAATATTTCAAAAGTTTTTCCCGATCTCTGCATTCTGCTTACTGATGCTCTACGCATGGATTTTTTATGTAATCACCAGGAAGGGGTTGGAGAAAACAATGAGGAAACACTCAAAAAAGCCAGAGATTACGGTATATTGATTGAGAGCCGCGATGTCCCGTTGCCAAAAGGCTTTATGGAGTTTGTTTACAGAATCGGGAAAGCAAACGGACTGATTGTTGTACAAAGAATGTAAGCATCCAGGATTTCTTTAAGAGATTTTTGGTTGGGAAATAAAAAGATGTTTTCATTCGTTTTCAGTTTTGCTATTTTTAATTTTGCTGTTTTTTAATTGAAGTGATTTTTTCGAGGTAAAATGTCTGCTTTTGTATTTGTCGTAAATAAAATGATGAAAAAATAACAGAAATGAGCAAACGAGAAGCTATCCGTATTCTGATGTTGAGCCCGATTTATTTCAAGTTGTCACTGGCTGAAAGACATGAATTAATAGTTGAGTTTCTTCAGATACACCAGCAAACCATAAAAGAAGTCATCGTTTAACAAACGGAACCTTTATACTGAAATATTGAGTTTTCACCAACTCTCTGCCATATATAACGTTTCATATCGGGAAGCGTTCCATTTTGGCGAGCTTGGTATTTTTTTTTCGCGTTATTCCCGCGTTATTTTTTGATTTCCTGGAAAAATTTTCATTTTTTTGAAAATGTAACTCAGTTCCCTTTCAAATTTTGCAGAAACTTTCTCTGTTTCCTCCATTTTATTTTCTTCCCATCGCCCCCCTTCAAGAAATCCATACATTTTTTTCCCTTGCTCTTACTGGTTCAGAAATGCTGAAATTTGGTGTTGCCGTGGACTGTTAACAAGGAGAAGCAGAGATTTTTTGAGGCATTAATTCGAAGTGAAAGGATGTTATTGATTAAATAACTTACAAACCATATGACAAAGCTGACAATAAAATTGATATCTTGGCAAATTGAATTTAAAATTCTTGTTTCGATTCGAGATATTCCCAGCGGGCATAAAGTGCATCGACTTGTTCCTGGTTGGTTTTAAGGAGCGTGCACCAGTGAGATAATTCTTGCGGATTTACTGTGATAAGCGGATTTTCCAGTTGCCTTTGGCAGTGTTCCACTTCCTGTTCTGCTTTAAGTATTTTTGCTTCAATTGCATCCAGTTCCAGCCTTTCCGCATAGGTGAGTTTTGTTGATTCAGCACTACGTACTTGAACGCGTGGCACAGATTTCTTTTTTACGGTACTGGTATGTCTGTTGCGTTCCTCTAACCATTGATCGAAATCTCCATAGCTAGCGGTTCCTCCTTTTCCATCAAAACCAATGATACTCGTGGTTACGCTGTCCAAGAAAAAACGGTCATGACTGACGAGAACAACAGCCCCAGGAAAATCAATCAGGCTGTCTTCAAGGACGGCCAAAGAAGGAATATCAAGATCGTTGCCAGGTTCGTCGAGAAGAAGAATATCGGCTTGCCGTAACATGAGACGGGCAATAAGAATACGTGCCTGCTCTCCTCCTGATAAACGGTTTACAGGCTGATCAAGCTGATCGGGTTGGAAAAGAAAACGTTTTGCCCACCCGACAACATGGATGGGATTGCCGCGATAGATAACAGTATCTCCATTTGGTGACAAAGCTTTGCGTAAAGTTTCCTCCTGATTGATCTGTTCTCGTTTCTGATCAAAGAGGACAATTTGAACACCGTCAGCTGTCACAATTTTACCGCTGTCCGGAGATGTTCTTCCTGCCAGGATATTTATTAAAGTGGTTTTGCCACAACCATTCTCTCCCATGAGACCAAGCCTGCTGCCTGGGGAAAGAACAAGGTCAAGATCTGAGAAAAGTTTCCGGTTTCCCAAAAATTTTGATAACCCCTGGGCTTCCAGTAATTTTTTTGTCTTGCGGCCCGTTGCGTCAAAGTTAATTCTAACTTGTCGGTTTGCCGCATTCATGCCCTTAACGGCATTGAGTTCGCCTTGCAGTTCATGTGCCTTGTCGATCCGGAAACGGGCTTTCGTCGAACGGGCTTTGGGCCCACGGCGCAACCATTCCGTTTCTCTGCGGACTTTATTGGAAAGAACGGATTCACGTTGAAGCTGCGTGTCGAGAAATGCCTCTCGTTCTTCCAGATAGCGGCTATAATTGCCATTAACCCTGAAGAATCCTTCCGGATAACAGCGGTTCAGTTCTATAATACAATTAGTTGTATTTTCAAGGAAGGCCCTGTCATGACTGGTGACAATAAAGGCAAAAGAAGGAGCAGCGAGTATTTTTTCCAGCCAAAGAATACCTTGAATGTCGAGATGATTGGTAGGTTCATCGAGAAGCAGAAAATCCGGTTGTCTGATTAATGCCCTGGCGATAGCAAGTCTTTTTCGCCAGCCACCGGACAAATCGGCAACACGCAGGCCCCCGGATTCAAGCTGCGTTTGTCCCATCATAATTTGTATGCGGCTGTATCGGGACATTTCATCTGGATCATCGGCAATAGCCTCTTGAAGAACCATCTCAACTGTCTGCTCCGGTGAGAAAATGTCGTCCTGTGGCAGGTAAACTGTTTTCAAGCCTCGAGCACTTGAAACTTTGCCACTGTCAGCAACTTCGGCCCCGGCAAAAATTTTCATGAGGGTTGACTTTCCCGAACCGTTGGGGCCGATTAAACCAAGACGATCATTGCTTTCGAAAGAAAGGGATATATTACTGAAAAGCTGATGGGCACCGAAACTTTTGCTTATAGACTGGCAACTAAGAATCATAAAGGCAATACACTTGTTCTGAGACAACTGAGGCATCTGTAAAATTTAAATGATGAAAACAACTTATTGAAGGTAAATCCATTTTGTCGAAAAATAAAGTGTAAAGCCCATTTTTAATCGCTATGACAAAATTAAAATCAAGGAAGAATTTTGTTTGGGAGTTCTATGACCTGGTATAAGGAGTATCTTGAAAATTTGTTGACTTCCCAGCCGAATTTCATGCAAAATTTTTTTGATGCACTTGGAAGGTAGATTACAATGTCTGTGTTATAATTCTGTTCCTGTATTTGTTTGACGCAAAGAGTAAAACAGTTTTGCTCGTTTGCAATAGCAACATTGAATCTTGCATAGAAGGTAATATTATATCCACTGTGAACACAAATTTGCTTACGAGGCAACTTTATGTCTGATGAAATAGAAACAATTGATGTGATCGCGAACATATTTAGCCAGGCAATAAAAAAGACCCTGGAGAAAAGCACTAAAAAAAATATAAGATATTCTATGACATTTCAGGCGATACCAAAAGTAAGTCTAAAGCCTGAAGTTGGCTGCTTTGTCATGTTCTCAGGAGACTACAGTGGTCTTGTTGTCATGAATTTCACTGCTGATGCAGCAATGAATCTTTACAGAAGCTATATGATCAACATGGGATTGCCTGAAAGCGACCTCGCCAAGGAATGTACCTCAAACGAGGTGATTGATACTATGGGAGAGATGACAAACCAAGTAATGGGGCGTGCCATGAGTATGGTCGAAAGTAAATATGAGTTGACGTCCTATTGTGGCCAACCAAAAGCTCTCGCGCTGAATAATTCAATCACCCTTACTCCGGAGATGGATTATCAGACAAATCGTCGTGTTTCATTTTCCCTGGGTACGAACAGATTTCATATGGAACTTGCCCTTGAAAAAACTCAATTCATAACAGTGAGATAGTTTAATACCAAAGTTGGCAGTGAACTAATTTTTTTTAAAAATTAGCATTTAAAAAAAGCAACCGCAAAAGAACAAAAGAGTCAACTTTTTAAATTTTTACGGATTTTTCCCTTTTCTGCATAAAATTTGTTGGTTTTCGGCATCATTCCAAACCATCCTCATCCCAAGACCGCATTTTAGTTTGGTTGTTTTGTTATCTTGATTCTTGCCTCTCTGCTATAAGCTAATTCCCCTGGAAAAATTCGGAATTTTAATAGGGTGCCCTGATTGACTTCATTAAGATACTTTCCGTTAAGCAGTGAATATATGCTTCGCCGATGTGTTTCAATTAATTTGTGGACAATTGGAGACTCAGACTTAT
>QKJV01000327.1 GCA_003249165.1 Desulfobulbaceae bacterium
GGATTTTTGTATATGCTGATCAGTGTCGCAATTGCTAATGTCTGGCTTCTGATGTTTTACTAGCGGTCCTTTGACAAGGAGTAATTTATGGATATGAAAAAAAAGGAATTATCGCGATTTTTACTTCCGATCGATGTGCCGGGGAAGTTTGAGCGGATTGACTGGCTCATGGGAATGATTGATGCGGGATTGGGAAATAGGGTTGAAAAAGTAACCTTACTTCATGTGATGGCCGGGAGATATCTCAGTACACATATGGCGAATGTGGATGTGCGCACTGAATTCATTCTTGAGTCGGAATTGTTGAAACGTCTGAAAAAACAGCATATCCAACGCGAAATTGTACCGGAAATGAAATTGGCCAAGGAACTTTTGTTGAAGGCTGGAGTCAGATGCCCTATCGATATCCAAATTGAGGATGGAGAGCCTGTAGATCAAATTGTCGAGGCCGCTGCGGACTATTCAACAATCCTTATGGAAAGAAGAGATTTGTCTCCCCTGCGTGAAGTTCTGGTCGGAAGTGTGACGGCTGGCGTTTTGCGGCGTGATATCCAGGCAAGTATTTATTTGGTCGGAAAGGTCCAGGGAGAAAACACCTGTCCTGGCAGCAGTTGTCTTATCCCGGTGGACGGTTCGGTGCATTCCAATGCAGCAGTTGCCGAAGCGGCAGTATTGCTGGGTGGATGTTCTGCTGCAGTTAAAGAAGTTATTCTGGTGAATGTGCTCGACGCCGCCCGTTACAGTGAAGAAATGGACAATAAAATTGTGCCGGCTGAATCAGGCCAACTTTTTCTACAGAGCGCCAAGGAGTCGTTGGTGGAGAAAGGAGTGCCTGAAAGCATTATTACGACAACTGCCCGGTTCGGTAATCCGGCGGAGGTAATCGAAGAAGAAATTCAAAAAAGACCGTCCTGTATGGTTTTTATGGGAAGACGGGGACGTAATGCAGTAAGTGCGATTTTTATGGGTAGTGTCAGCCGTAAAATCGTGTATCACTGCCCAGATCATTTTGTTGCCCTGGTTACCGCATCCTAAAGAATTGCCGCTTTGAAGACTTTGTCGGAAATTCTCTTTATTTGAACGCATCTGTGAATAAAGAAATAAAGTTCGTCGATGCGTTTTTATTTTGCAGAAAGAGATGCATGTTGCTATCGTTATATCCCCGGTATTCAAATATCGGAAATGATTTCATGGCAGAGACTCTATGATTTTTTTCAAGAAAACAGAAGATACTCCTTCTTCAGATAACACACAGACGCAGTACAATCAGCTAGCCGATCTTTCCAGAAAAATCGAACAGGCCGACTTGCCGGAACATGCGCGTCGACAGGCGGCAAAGGAACTTGAGAAGCTGGAAAAAACCGATCCTCTGGCCGCTGAGTATGGCATAGGGTTGCACTATCTTGAGGTAATCCTTTCTTTACCCTGGAATCTTTCCACCCAGGATAATCTTGATTTTGACCGTGCTCAGTCCATGCTCGCAAAGCACCATTATGGCCTGGTGCATGTGAAAGAACGCGTATTGGAGTTTTTAGCAGCAAAAACACTCAGAAACCGGCAGAAAGCAAGAATTCTTGTCGTGGATGACGAGGAAATTGCCAGAAACAACATGCGCTTTTTTTTCTCAAAAGGTGGCTATTCCGTTAAGACTGCGGGGAATGGCAGAGAGGCTTTGGATCTGTTTGAGGGGGGAGAGTGTTTTGATGTTGTTATCTCCGATCTCAAAATGGATGAAATGGACGGCATCAAACTGCTCGAATGTGTCACGAAGATTTCGCCTGATACCAATGTGATATTAGTGACCGGCTATGCCACTGTTTCTACCGCGGTAGATGCCCTCCGTAAAGGGGCAACACATTATCTTTCCAAGCCGGTCAAGCTGGACGAGTTGCGTAACGTTGTGAAAGATGTTCTACAGAAACAGCAGCGTCTTAATATGGGCAAAGGACCGGTTCTTTGTTTTACAGGCCCTCCAGGTACGGGGAAGACATCCATCGGCCGTGCCGTGGCGACAGCGCTTGGCAGAGTCTTTGTCCGGGTATCCCTGGCCGGTCTTCGTGATGAGGCGGAAATCCGTGGGCACCGACGAACCTATGTTGGTGCTATGCCAGGCAGAATTATTTCTGAAATAAATAGAATTAAGGTTAATAATCCTTGTTTCATGCTCGACGAAATTGACAAGGTGGGGCAAGATTTTCGGGGCGATGCCGCTTCCACCCTCCTTGAAGTTCTTGATCCCGAGCAAAATGCCAATTTTATTGATCATTATCTGGAGATTCCATTTGATCTTTCCAGCGTCATGTTTATAGCCACGGCAAATGATGTGGATAGACTCCCAGGACCGTTGCTTGATCGCCTTGAGATTATCGAGTTCCCCGGTTATTCGAATCAGGAGAAAATGAAAATTGCCAGTCATTACCTGGTTCCTAGCCAGCTTGCTGAAAATGGTCTGAATGACCTGCATGCAGAATTTTCTGATGCTGCACTCAAAAAGATTATAGAAGATTATACCAGGGAGTCGGGTGTAAGGGGACTTGACAGGGAGATAGGAAACGTCTGCCGCAAGCTTGCACGGAATATCCTTGTCCACCGGGATGCTGGTCACATAAGGACGATTGACGAGAAAATGGTTGCATCGCTCCTCGGGGCGCGGAAATACCGGCGTGAAGCCGCTGAAGGGGAGGATATGGTAGGGGTAGTTACCAGTCTTGTTTGGACTCCGTTCGGTGGCGAAATCATGTTTGTTGAGGCATTAAAAATGAGAGGTCGCAATAATCTGATTTTGACCGGCTCGCTGGGTGATGTGCTCCGGGAATCAGCCAGAACCGCCCTCAGTTATGTAAGAAGCAATGCAGTAACTTACGGCATTGCCGAAGATTTTTTCGATTCTACTGATATCCATATCCACCTTCCTGCAGGGGCAATAGCCAAGGATGGACCATCTGCGGGAGCAGCTATTGCTGTTGCAATAATATCGCTGCTAACCGGACGGCCCGCACGGCGAGATGTGGCTGTGACGGGAGAAATGACCCTTACGGGCCAGATTCTGCCGGTTGGTGGCATCCGGGAGAAGATTATTGCGGCTGCGCGTGGTGGTGTCAATAGAGTTATCCTGCCTGCCCGTAATGATGAAGAGATTGCCGTCCTTGCGGATGATGTCAAAAACGGCTTGGATTTACGGCTTGTTAATTCAATTCCCGAGGTGTTGGATAGTATCCTGGTGTAAAAAAAACGTTATCTTGTTGCGGATTGTCACAACAATTGCATTCTGCAACAAGATGTGCAAGTGCTTCATATCTGTTTTCCTCTCAATAATAAAAAATACCGGAAATCCTTGATTACAGGAAGGTTCTTGGTCGTTTTTATTTCCCGTATCTCATCCTTGCTCACCTTTTCTTCTCTTTTTTTTATTTGATAGTTGCACCATGCAACAACATCGGCCCCTTTCTTTCCGTTTGAGATATAAAAGTTGATGAATGTGTATATTAGTTTGCTGATTTTATTGCGTAAATTTAGAAAAAAAGCTGTGGCACGTTTGATGCTTATATATAAAAGCAAAGAGTGAAAGAAAAATACTTTGTAACAAAAAACTTAATATATCAAATCGAGCTAGGAGGCATATTATGGCATTTCTGAACTGGCTTAAGACGCGAAAAAATGGCAAGCAGGATGTCCGGGTTGTCAAATTACAGGAAGAATCCATCGATATGGGCTCCATGGCTTCTGGCCATCCTGCTGGTGCAGTAGCAGCAATCAGCAGAATGATGGATCAGAAAAACAGCCCGACTAAAATACTTGTTGTCGGTAACGGTGCTTTTTCTGACAAACTGGGGGATTACAGTCTTAAAATGGCGCAACGCCTGGACTGCGCGATTGTTGCACTGAATGTGACGGATGCGCCGTTGAAGTCTTCAGGAGAAAAGCAGGAAGAGCAGATAGCTCTTTTTTACGAGACCGCAGAAAAAAATATCGAGCAGTATATGAATCAGGCTGATGTCATGGGAGTTGAGGTTGTCCATATTATGGAAATTGGCGATCAGGAAAGAGCAATATCACAGTTGAGTGCTCGGGATGCTGGTATTCGTTATGTTCTCACGGAACCGGAGCATCAGAACGAGGAAGGTCGCGTACAAATACCCGTCTTCGATTTGGCCTGTTCCCGTTTATAATAAATCAAATTGAGGAGATACAAACATGGAATCTATGACCTTTTTGACAGTAGCAGTTGCGTTGATCTGTGCTATTCAAGTTGTGGATAGGGTTGCAAAAGTATTTGCTAAAGGCAAAGAAAAAAGTGCGCCTGCCGCTACAACACGAAACGCGTGGTACTGTTTCTTTAGGATGTCCAGTCTTCTTGGTCCTGATTGGAAGCCTTTTGAGCAGAGAGAAATTGAGCGAAAAACCGCAAGGGATACTCGGCGGGAAGAGAAACGCCGTCAACAAGCCGGACGGCCAAGAATGTATGCTTGATTTAAAAGGAATAATTAAGATCGTAGTGTAAGGTGTAAGTAAATATTGTTTTTTGAATTTGTTAGGAAGTAAGGTTTCTGGCACTTAAGGGGCTTTTACAGCGTATCGTATAAAAGTTCTGGAAGGCATGTCAGTGAAATTTCCCCCTGTATCGTATGGCTAGGATATGGGCCTATGTGGATCTATAATACTGAAATGCCGAAGTGAGAAAAACCAAGGAGTATTTTTTTGTCCCATGAAAAAAATTGCAATAGAAGATGAAATTGAGCAATATCTGGCGGGTAATCCCGCAGTAAAAGAGAAACTAGCAGATTTGTCTAAAGATGAACTGGCAGAAAAGGTAATCGGCAGGATTCAGGCGTATGAGCTGGAGAAAATCAGGAGGAATAAGCTGCCTGACCCAATTGAGGAAATCCAGAAGATAATGCGCAGGAGAGGGCTGACCAAAAATGATCTGAAGGGATGTATCGGCAGCAGTGGAAATGTATGTGACATTCTGGCCCGGCGCCGGCCCCTCTCCCTAAAGATGATACGTAACTTACACGATTTTCTCGGGATTTCGGCTGAGGTTCTTATTCAACCATATGAATACGCGAAACGGTAACCCATGACGGGTGCGTAGAGAATTTTAAGCAATTCCTTTGGCAGGTTAAGAGGCCTGCTTTTGCAAGAGGACGACTGCATGAGCGGCAATCCCTTCTTCTCTGCCGCTAAAACCCATTTTTTCAGTAGTAGTTCCTTTAAGATTGATCGAGTCGATGCCAACATGGCATAGTGCGGCAAGTTTAACCCGCATGGCCGGGAAGTGTGGGGAGAGTTTTGGTGCCTGTGCTATGACGGTGATGTCAGCATTGTTTAAGGAATAACCTTGTTTTGCAACAGTTAACATGACTTGTTCCAGTAACTTGAGGCTGGATATGTTTTTGTAGGCTGGATCAGAGTCCGGGAAATGCTTTCCGATATCGCCGCTCCCCAAGGCGCCGAGCAGAGCATCACATAGAGCATGGGTCAGTACATCGGCATCGGAATGGCCAAGCAGACCGGTTCGATGAGGTATCTCTATTCCCCCAAGGATAAGCGGTCTGCCGTTTACCAGACGATGAGCGTCGTAGCCGTGACCTATCCGAAAGAAACTTGACCCGGCAGTTTTGCCGTTGTGATTTTTTTGCATGAGTATGGCCTCGGCAATGAGAAGATCCTCCGGCCGGGTGATTTTTAT
>QKJV01000122.1 GCA_003249165.1 Desulfobulbaceae bacterium
CTTTGAGTTTTCCCGTAAATGGGGTGATTCCCGGATGGACAGAAGCTTTGGAAATGATGCCTGTAGGCTCTAAATGGGAATTATTCATTCCTTCGTCTCTTGGGTATGGTGCACGAGGAGCTGGTGGCTTGATTGGTCCAAATGCAACCTTGATTTTTGAGGTGGAGCTACTAGCTCTTCAATAGATTGTAGAGCTCGCAAAAGGGGACGGATTTATTTAATTCCTTTTGTCCCGGTAGAACCGAAGATGTTAATGCGGCATATTCCATCCAGCACTTGCCATTCCTCAGCATGTTGTTGCAGATCGTCCTGAGAACTGGCTACATCTGCCAAAGCTAACTGCTGCAGACGATTCCGGATACGCCTGCACACCTGTTTGTGTACCTTGCGGAATCCAAGGCCAGCGCGCATCCTCTGGGTTGGCAAGGCCCACTGCAGGAGATGGGCACAATCGACGTTTTTCATTATGGGAGATCAGCCCGTTAAAATAGAAATCGATACTTGGAAACCCACCCAATATGATACTGGCAAAACCATATCTTTGTGATGACATGCGAAATCTACTCATCTGTTACTCCAGGGTTGGGTTGCCCCGAAAGACAACCACAACAAGGAGTAACAGTATAATTCAGAGTCTGTTCATTCGGCAGCGACGCGGAAATCTGACCGTGCCTTCAGTGCAAGGGTTTCCGGGACGATCTAAAAGCTCAGCTGTTCTCTCTTGAGAATGGCGGCAGGCTTGTTCAACAACCAGATAAGATAAGATCGTGGTTCGTGCCTCACACGATCTATTCGGTAAGCAGGTTTTACTCAAACCAACTTTCCTTAATTTTCATTGACGATAATAACTTTTCTGTGAGGGAATGGGATTTCTATATTAGCCTCATCCAGCGCTTTCTTGATCTGTTCCGGGATAGAATAACGAATATCAAAATAATGTTGTCCGTTACAATATGGTCTAACCAGAAAATCCACCGAGCTGCTGTTTAATGTTTCAACCTCCACAAAAGGAGGGGGGTCATTGAGGACGTTGGGGTGATTCTCCAGCACCTTGTCGATAACCTTCCGGGCATCGTCAATACTTTCTCCATAGGCGATGCCAAACCGCATATCCACACCACGAATGGCGTGATGGGAATGATTAATGATTTCCTCTCCCCATATCTTACCGTTGGGAATAATGATTTGCTGATTATCAAAGGTCTGCAGAACGGTAGTAAACATATCTATTTCCGTGACCTTACCGAATTTGCCTGCCACATCAACAAAGTCATTCACTTTAAATGGCCGAAAGAGCAACAGCATGACGCCCGCCGCCATGTTGGTAAGCGTACCCTGAAGCGCCAATCCGACAGCCAGGCCGGCTGCACCGACCAGGGCGATGATAGAAGCTGTTTGTACCCCGAACTGATTTAAAACAGCAATACCAACAAACGCCAGTATGGCATATCGTGCGAGGCTGCCAAAAAATCTGAACAGGGTATCGTCGAGCTGGTCATATTTATTTGCTATTGCCACTACAGCCCGGTAAACTCTGCCTGCGACCCAGATCCCGATAATCAGAATAACCAGAGCCAGCAAAATGTTAGTAGCCCAATCCAGTACGGTTGGCAAATATTGGTTTATATCGAGTTTTTCAATCAGTTTGTCCATATTCCATCTCCCTCAATTAATAAATTAGCACCTAACAGAAAACATCAGGTTATACGAAAATTCGCCGGAATTTTTACAGGAAAGAATTGTACAAACTTCTATTCCAGCTTGCTGAAGGCTATTCGATACAGCGCCAAATACAATTTTTTCTGATTTGTCGGGTGAGAAAAATTGTAAGTCAAATGCCTGATACAGGGCATAACGTTATAAAACTTACCGGTTAACACTTTGATTTTTTCCTATATAAAAAGGTGTCTCCAGCTATTGCTCAAAACAAGCTTGAGCAAAGCCCTACGACATTTCAACCAATAGACGAGTGTTGGTCTCGCTGTATCAAAGCGTCTATTGTAATCTGTGCGAGCCCCCAAATTTTTCTGAATTCAGATGACTAAGGCCAACGTTATGAACCAAAGATTCTAAATTGTTTTCAGGCCATTGCCGATTTGGTTGACATCATTCAGAAGAAAGATACTTTGCGCGAAGTTGCTTGGTAACCGAACAAAACCATGATTTAAGAAAATTAATTGGGAGCGTTGTCTCTCCAATTTTGAAACCTGCTGGAGCGGCATCAGTTAAATTCATTAACTGGGGGGAGCAAATGGGGCCTTTGATTTTTTGAAGTTCATATGTACCAATTGATTCTAACAAATAGTATCTCCCATAAGTTTACCCCCAACTTCTTAAGTAGTAGAATGATCGACGAAATGCTTATCTATCAATTACTACTTAAGAAAACAAATAATGCAACAAAATAATTGTTAGACAAACAGGGTAATCTCTTGCCGGATCATGCCTCTCGGCTTCAAGTCCTATGAGAATTTGTTTTAGTCTGACGGAAACCTGAAAAACACGTTATCCATCTCCACCCGAACCTTCCGGTTCTGGATGGAGAATTCCGCTGTGTTTGTTGAGGATGGAATGTCATGCTGCAGCTGATTTTCCTCTACGGGAGGAACTTTGGAAGAGGAGTAAAATATATCTTGGAGAAGGCGTCTCCAGGATTGTGCTGACCGGCGTAACGAACTGTTTTATATAAGGCCCAGGTTAAGTCCTAAACTACGTCGTAATGGTACCCCATTTGGTACCCCATCAAAAAAAGATAATAAAAAAGGAGCTACGGGAATACCGTAACTCCTTGTAATAACTGGTCGGGATGAGAGGATTCGAACCTCCGGCCCCTTGAACCTCATCCAGGCCATCACATTGAGATTTTTTCCAAATAATATATTAATCTTATTACGTATTTCAAAACTGCCGTTCTATTTTGCCCTCAAAGCACTGTGTGCATGTTGATCATTGATGTGCAATCATATCAGCATGTCGTGTATGCCGTCGTTTGGTGAGGGGTCACACGGGGGTCACGGGATAATTCGTTTTCTGACAAAATCAGATCACGCCTCCCTTCAGGCCCTTGACAAAAAGATGAGGTTTATATTTTGCCAAGCAAATCCCCTGACGAGAGAAAGTTTTCTTTCCTTGCAGTACAGTATTTTAAAAATGAAGGCAAATGTTTGAAATTTACGAAGACAATAAAATAAATTTCCCAATCTGGGCATATTTCAAAAAATAAATTAAATAAATTTATTCGCTATTTATAATTTCCTGTAATTTAAGCCTTTTTTTGCGCCTAACAAAACATTTCACTGGCACAAATCTTGTATTTCCTATCCCCGAGCCCGAAAAAAGAGGCTTTTTTTGTTTTTTTTTTGGAGAAAATATCTAGTGAGGAGAGAAATGTTATGAAAAAAATTTATGCCGCTTTGCTAACCATGGGATTCGTTCTGTTTTTGTATCACCCTGCCTTTGCGCAAGTTGACCAGACGGATCCGGGAGATACTCAAATTACCACTGACATTACTGTGGAAGTTGACGGCGATACCGATGTGGAACCCTCTGGCAGCAAGTTCTACAGTCGGACACTTTTGAGTGAAACTCTTTTGGCAGGGCTCCCGACAGAAGAACCTTCAGCGGAAAATCCGGACGAACCTGTAGGCGACGAGGTTTCTAACAATGATCCTGGCACCGTTGTTGACGAGCCGGTAGTTGTTGAAAATGAGGACCAGGAAATCCCCCCGGATGAGCGTGTGGCAGCATTTGTTGAGTCACTATCTGATGAACAGGTTTTTGCTCTGAACAGATCACTCAATAATGCAGTCAACAGTGGCCTGCCAATGGTTTATGATATGCAAATTCTGGAAAAGATAGTCGAAAATGGCTACGGAAAAAAAGAGATCAACGCTATCACCAAGGCCTTTGAACAAGAGGCACGATTTACCGCTTTGGCAGAAAAAACCGGTAACGAAAAATTCTTGGATAAGGCTCTTGCCGAAAAGAACAAATTTTTAAGAAAGGCAGACAGTACCCTGGTTACTGAAGAGGTGCAGGAATCAGCACAGGAAACGGTAAGTGAAAGTGTGAAATATTCCGCCAAACAAGCAACTAAAAACTCGGCACAAGAGAATGCCATGGGTACAGCAAAGGATATGGCTAAAGATTCAGCTAAACTTGCCGCAAAAGAAGCGGCTAAAAACGTAGCTAAGGAAGTCGCCAAAGAATCAGCAAAAGAGGCGGCTAAAAATGCTGCAAAGCAGGAAGCGAAAGATGTTGCCAAGCAGACTGCAAAAGAAACGGTTAAGGAAAACCAGAAAAAAGATAATAACAAAGGGAAAGACAAGAAGAGTTAATTTCTTGCCTCAGTTGTTCAGCAATATTTCACAGCAAAAAAGCCTCTGAGAAATTCTGAGGCTTTTTTGCAATTTATTGAGAATCAAACTTTTTTTTAACCACCGGCAACAAACTTTATTGAGCGAAAAGGGGAAAGAGACGTGAAAGGAAGAGTGGTTATCTATTTATTTGTTATGTTCAGTCTGTTTACAGGGGCCGGAAGCGGCTGCTGGGCAGCTTCTGTGGGGGAGGAAGCTCTCGGACATGGTTTCGTGCTTTTCCAACAGGGCGACTACCAAGGTGCACTGGAAGAATTTGAAAAAGCGGCCAAGCAGAATCCTAAGTTGGAAGGGCTCTATCTCAATATGGGCATGACCTATTTCAAGCTGGAGCGCTATGATGCTTCCATCACATCGCTAAAGAAAGCCGTTCAGCGAGATCCAGAAAATGGAGCCGCCTATTTCTTTCTTGGCATGTCACAATTCAGTATGGGCGAGCATCAGGATGCCATTACCTCCTTTCAGAAAGCTACACAGCATGATGCTGATTTCACCCAGCAAGCCCTTTATTACATTGCGCTTTCCCATTTCAATATGGAGGAATATGACCGTGCTGAAAAGAATTTAAACCAGGCATTGGCAGCCGAACCCAAGTCAGAGCTGGCTTATGATATTAAACTGTTGTTGGCCACCATTTCCCAAGTGCAGAAGCAGAAGGCGAAACCATGGTGGGTTAACCCGCGGGTGGGGTGGGAGTATGATGATAATCTTACCATTGAAGAGCTGGATTTAGTTTCTGGCCGATCCGATTTTGCGTGGGTTATAGAATTGGAAAGCGGTTACCGATTCTATGACCAGAATTCCTTACAGGCTGAAGTTAGCTATGACTACTATCAAAGTGTCTACGATGACCTGGACGAGTACGATACCCAGACTCATACCCTAGGACTCGGCGGCAGTTATGATATTGGAGGTTGGGATGTTGGACTCGATTATTTTTTGTCGTACATGCGTCTCGATGAGAAAGATTTTTTGTGGAGCCATACCATCATCCCGGGTATCAGCGGTTTCTTAGGGGAGAATATATTTGGTAGCTTCAGTTACATATTCCAGGATAAGGACTTCCGGCAACAGGAAAGTGAAGGTCGAGATGGAGTCAATCATTCAATCGGGGCTGATCTTTTTTATTTCTTTCTGGATAACACGGCCTATGTTCTGGCAGGTTATCGCTATGAGATTGAGAATACCGATGGTCCAGAGTTTGATTATGATGGCAATAAGATGACCGTTGCGGTCAAGCTGCCTGCCTGTTTCCTGAGTGATATTAAGGTTTCATATAAATATCATGTGAAAGATTATGACAATATCACCCCGTCTATCGGGAAATACCGGAAAGATACCAAAAAGACACTTGGCCTTGTCTGGAGCAAGAATTTCATGGAGAACTTTGAGGCCAGGGTGGATTACCAGTACATTGACAGTAACTCCAACCTTGATTCGAATGAATATACTGAAAACATTTTATATATTTCATGCACGTATAAGTTCTGATCTTTGAGGTGTCGTCTTCTGGTTCGTACTGTGACCAGGGCTGAAAATTACTAAAATTAATTCGATTTTTCCCTTGGGGGGAAGATTCTCGTCGAGACTAATATTGTCCCTTCAGACCATCTGGGACAAAGGCCGTCGAATGCCGCAGCAAACTTGGCGAAATTAACCCTTCAACACTGTAAACTGAATCTGCCCTTTCAAAAGCAACACATTAGAGTCTAAATTGCTCTTCTTTGTAGTTAATCAAATAGCAAACACAAAAAAAGGAGCAACTCTTTTCGAGTTGCTCCTTTAAAAAAACTGGTCGGGATGAGAGGATTCGAACCTCCGGCCCCTTGAACCCCATTCAAGTGCGCTACCAGACTGCGCTACATCCCGGCCCTATTTTAGATTCATTTTTGTTGTAAACGCTTTATTTAGCACGATGCAGGTCTAACTGTCAAGAAGCATTGCGAGTTTCGGCCTATTCATCTTGTAATAATTGTTGAATTGCCAGCAATTCACTTTTAAGTCTGTCATGAAACTCTTTTACATCCTGCGGAGGTTTCGCTTCCTTACTGGGCTGTTTAATATTTTTCTTCGCAGCAAGTGCTTTTTTTGCCCCCGGGATGGTTAAGCCGTCTTCCTTAAGCAGCTTTTTAATTTTAAGAATATTTTCAACATCAATCCGGCGATAAAGACGCTGCTTTGATGTTGCTCGCTGGGGACGAATGATCTGCTTGAATTCTGATTCCCAATAGCGCAGAACATGCTGCTTGACCCCTGCTATGTCACAGACCTCCCCAATCTTAAAGTATCTCTTGTCGGGAATAACACCATGGTGTTCTGCTTCCTCACCGAGTTGTGTGCCCATATGATTGTGAGGTTTGCCGGTCACTGATCTTTTTGTCTTTTCTTATTTATAATGCGCTTCCCTGACTCCGGTTTCAATCGCTGCATCTTAAGCAAAAAACTTCTTTAATAATAAATTATTCAGCACCGCCATTTATCTTCTGCCGCAAACTTTTGCTCGCTTTAAATGAAACCATGCTGCGTTTTGCTATTTCCATACTTTCGCCGGTTCGAGGATTTCTCCCCATTCTTGGCGCCTTTTTCCTCACAGTGAAGGTGCCAAATTGAACGATTTTGACAGATTCTTCATTCAACAGGGTCTGCTTCAGAGTGGAGAAGACAAGGTCGACAAGTTCTCCGGCACTTCTTTGGGAGATACCCAGTTTATCATTGATTTCCTGGGCAAGTTCCTTTCTGGTTAGGTTTGGTTTCATTCCTTTTATACCTCACGCAACTGACCATTGAAACGTGTCAATATCATGTCAATGATTTTCTGGTGCTCTCGATTGACCATTTCATCGTCAAGTGTCTGTTCCGAAGAACGATAGGTCACCTTTACAGCAACACTCTTCATCCCTTTGCTGATTGAGCCACCTCGGAAAACGTCAAACAACTCGACGTTTTCGATAATTTTTACACCGAAATGCAGAATTGAGTCAACAATTTCACCAACCCGCACTGATTCGGGAACGATTACCGCAATATCCCATTTTACGGACGGAAACTTGGGCAGTGGCCTGAACTGTTTGGCTCCCCTAACAGCATCAAGCAGTGAATCAATCTCAAGAGAGAGAAAGAACACATCCTGTTTAATCCCGAACTGATTCAGTACGCTCCTTGCAATGCGGCCAAAACTACCCAACATTTTCCCCTGGACATCTACACGGGAAAATTCACCGGCTGCACAGTATGGTTCGCACGATTTGCTTTCATAATCAAAAACGATTCCATCAACGCCCAGTCCGGCAAGGAGATTTTCTATAACCCCTTTCACATCGAAAATATCGCATTTTTCTTCTCCGGCATGGAAAAGAGGAGCGTTCGGCAGTCTGCGGCCACTTATTACAGCGGTAAGATACATTCTTTCCTGTGGTTGCTCAAGCTCATTAACCGGGGAAAAACATTTGCCCGTTTCAAAAAGGCGGATATCGGGAACCTGATAGTTGACATTACGCCGGACATTTTCGAGCAAACCTGGCAAGAGCATCGTTCGGAGAACACTCTGATCTTCAGCCAAGGGATTAAGTAACAGGACCGTTTTTCTACGGCTATCATCCTCAGCCAACCCAAGCATATCCAAATGACGGGGCGTGACAAAACTATAGTTAATCGCCTCATAAAAACCCTGCGCAATCATCGATGCAGAAATCTCCTGCCGCAATTTTCTGACCGGATCCTGCCAAGCCGCCGACATCGGAACCAAAGGCATGGTATGCGAAAACTCGTTATACCCTTTTAATCTGGCTATTTCTTCAATGAGATCGACTTCCCGCTCCAGATCAATCCTGAAACTTGGCGGAGTCACAACCAGGACATTATCATCCTCCGGATGGACTTCAATTTCGATGGCAGAAAGCATTGCCGCGATCTCCGCGGCATCAAAGCTATAACCAAGCAGATCATTCACTCGCGCAACACGAAGGCGAATAGGTTCATTTTTCTTCACACCGTCCGCAAGATCAATTCCATTATCCACAACTTCTGCCTCGGCCACCTGCTGGAGCAGACGAACAGCTCTTTCCATGGCAAGAGGGGGAAGCTGGGGATCAACACCACGCTCGAAACGATAGGAAGCCTCGGTAGAAAGATTCAGACGTTTTGCGGTCCTGCGGACACTCACAGGTGAAAAACAGGCGGATTCAAGAAGAACGGTTGTGGTATTTTCATCAACTTCCGAATTTTCACC
>QKJV01000178.1 GCA_003249165.1 Desulfobulbaceae bacterium
AAACGGTCTCAGATCATGAATGGTAATCACTTGGTTACGAAGCAATGGTAGCGCATGGTGGGTGGTAGAGACCACCTGTTTACCATTCAGCTTGAACATCAAGCGCAAAGCGAGCCACTGACTATAAACAAACCAGAGCAACGGTCGAAGGCGGGATATATTGGATGTATTGGCAACCCACTCCGGTACGGTAATGATTTCACAGCCATAAGTCGAGAAGTGGTTTTTATGAGGTTCAGCACAAATTATTCCGTCCAATTTACCTAGCGCATGGATCGCGCCTACAAACTTTTGTGAGTACTGCCACATTCCAGTACCACTTTTACCCAAGCGACTAAGATTTACAAACATCTTCAGAATGCCTTTTTGAAGATAGAACCCTAACAATGACAGGAATAAGAAAGAATACCAACATCACAGTAATATTATTTATGAACATTTTCCCAACAATATAGAATGGGTCGCGATGCAATCTAAACAATGTATCACATATGAAATAAACATAAATAATCTTTGAAAGCACAGGGAAGCGCCCTTTATTAGCAGCATAGAGCAGCATGGAAGCAAACAACCCAAGAATTAAATACCAAATAAAATAAAACCCACCAAAATAAATTATTGCACTGGCATATCCTGACAGTCCACCTAACGGACTTAAGTTTCCGAATTCTGAGGTATACATCAGCAAGTTCTTACTTTGAGCAAAAACATTAGGTAACGTAAACAAGATCACATCATTAAACAACTGCTGTGGAGCGAATTGTACGGAACCTAAATTTAAAAAATTAAGCATTTTAGTAAACGAGATCTGATTAAATATAGACTCATAAACAACAGGGCTAATTAATATTTCAAATGTTATGTTTTTGAAATCAAAGTCCAAACCAGAACGATACAAAAAAACCAACAAAAAAACAAAAAGAATCACCAAAAAACCAATCAATCCAAAAAATACAAACTTTATTCCAGTGACTTTTTTCTTGTGAAAGACAAAATAAAATAATAAGACAAACAGACAGATTAAAGTAAAAATACGAGTGCCATGGGCCAAGTTTACAGCTATAAGTACAAATGAAATTAATGCATTTACCTTATCTTCAACCATCAAAAATAAAATAAAAAACATAACGAGCAACTCAGAAAGTCCCATGGAGACTGTCCAAAACTTACTATCCATTGCTCCCGAGTCAAAAGCATAAGATCTATAAACACCCTCCTTGTAAAGAAAAAGCTTAACTAGAACATAAGCGATACAAATCAACCAGAAGAACAATTTCTGAGTGTGTGTTGTTTTATATTGAATTACATTAACACCTAGATAGCTAATTTCTTTTTTTCCATTGGTTAGTATACCCAGTATGCATGAACCAATGAAAAATGAAGCAAACATCACTAGATAAAAATTCAGCATCTCATGTAAAGTTTTATCTGATAGATCAATGGATGCTTCAACACCACCAACTGTGAATCCAAAATGATACACATATAATATTGGCGCAACGTACGTAAAGTTGAATAAGATAAAAAACAGGTTATGTGGTTTCATATGCTCACATCATACGAGTGTTGCTTTTATAACCCCAGCAGCTTTTTTTAGCTCTAATCGCCTAATTCTATTTATACAAACGAACACTAGAGACAACAAAACCGGAAAATAATAATGATGGTTCAATTTTTTGGTTAATAAGAGACGATTCCTAACCGCATAGTAATCTGCAAGATCACTACGCCCCCCGCCTGTACTGGCCCCTTCTTTATGGTAAACAACACTATTTGATGCCACGCCTAGCCTGAATTTTCCTTTGGCTCGCAGGCAAATATCCAGCTCCTCGTAATAGAGAAAATAGTCCTCGCATAGCAGGCCAACCTGCTCCAGTAAAGGGCGGGTCAACAGCATGGAAGCCCCAATTACATAATCTATTTCGCTGGCAACCTGATCATCATCAAAAACCTTTGTACTGTCGGCGAATGCAGCATAATGCCGGGTCGTACATAGCCATGGATTATATAATCCGCCTAATCCTTGGAGTTTATTTCGATCATGATAATAAACCAATCGCGAGCCACAAATACCAATTCCAGAGTCCATTTGGCAACGTTTCACCAGTTCCGAAAGACTATTGGGCTCAACCTCGGTATCATTGTTCAAAATCCATACATACTGCATATCTTCCTGATTCAGGGCTAGTCGAATACCGACGTTATTGCCACCGGCATAGCCTAAGTTATTACCCGTCTGGACTAGGAAAACAGCATCTTCATTTTCTGAAACAAGATGACTTTCAGCGCTGATTTTATCAAGTTCAACTAAGCTTCTACCTTGCATATAATCAGCATCACGATTCTTTTCTTCTATCAACCAATCACGGATCTGTCCATATGAATCGTCAGGCGAAGCATTGTCACAAATAATTATACGAAAATCTACGCCAACCAAACCAAATAAGGTTTTTAGACATGCAATTGTATCCGTAGCGCCTTTCCAATTCAAAACAACGATATAAACCATTCCCATCATCCGAAAAGTTATAGCTGCAGAGCTTCTATAGCGAAGAGAGTATATTTTCTAAAAATATCGTTACAGTGTATATTTATAATTTTTTTATGAGAAATAACAACATGTATAACATATTGTCAGTTATTTCGATTTAATAACTTTCTTGGAAACAATAAACAAGAGCACCATCCCAAGAAATTCCGTAAGCGCGATAGTAATATAAACACCAACCGAACTCATAAAATAACCAGAAATAGGCAGGGCGATGACAAAGAACACCAGCAGTATAATATATATTCTTTTCAGCACCCGAGAACTGGCTAATGGAACCAATACCAAATAGATGAAAACCTGTGATATATGGACAAAAAATACAGTAAATGCCGTTATGATAATCAATGTGGAATAATGCTCACCAGATCCTGAGCCAAATAACCAATCGGATATCCACCCAGCACTCAGCAAAAGCATAACCAACACAAATATCGACAAAGAACATACAAGCAAACCCGTCTTTCTTGCCATTATAAGCGCCTGTTGCACCCCGGAGCTCATTAAGCTACAAACTTTCGGATAAACAACATTTAGAATCGGCAGAAAAGCCAACCGCAGCGGTTGAGAAAGACGATCCAGCACCCCATAAACCCCTGCTGCATCGTTACCGAAAAATGCTTTTAATATCAGCGGAATAGCAACGGTATACCCACTAGAAAACAATGTTCCCGTAAGAAACGACGATGACTCTTTAAACAGCTCTTTGTCCATTTTTATCGCTGTTAGTTTCAACTCTGGCTCGGAATACAGCAACCAGAGCAACCCCGTCACCGCAATCATAAAAATAGGGAAGAATTGGAACAGTGCTGCCATCCATGCATCCTCGTGTGACTCAACGAAGAACACAACAAACAGAGATGCAACCAATCTAAAGACAAAATTTAGCAAAGAAAATACAGGTAGTTTCCCTTTGGCCTGGAAATACGATTGGGGATTTAATGCGGTTCCAATGACACCTGAAATGCAAAAAAACAGCATTTTACCATCGTGCACATCCAAATAATTTATACAAGCAATCAGTATGAATGGAATTAATACCAGTGAAATTGTAAACCTGCACAGCAAAACCCCCGCAAAGATCATTCCCTGCTCATTAGTGTCCTGTGTTCTCGAAAAACGACTTACTAAGGGCGTTGTTGTCCCAAACTCAACCACTAATAATGCATATTGTGCAATGGCAGCAACAGCTGCAAATGTGCCAAACCCATCCATCCCTATCTTGCCAGACATATATGGCACGAATAATATCGGGAGAAATAAATTTGCCCCGGCAATGATGTAAAGAAAAAAGCTTTCTTTTACTATCGCTTTTTTATGCATTCAACTGGCCATCAATGGATCTAAATCACATTAAGCAGGAAAACAATATTCGCTACTTTATAATCAATTCGACGTGTAATTTTGGCACACAAAACAAAAAATCAGCCAATAGGCAAATCTTTATTCGTCATTTCATTTCCTCGAAGGAATAAACCAGCCACCAGCACATACAATATACCAAGCATAAATCCCAGTGTACCGCCTAACACCATGATCAGAATTCTCTTCGGTTTGTCCTTGGTCAATGGTGTGTTGGGTGCCTGCAGGTAGCGGTAACTTTTCATGTCTTGCCCCGGCTTGGGTAGTGCGGCCAGTTCTTTGAGTTGACGCTCAATCTCGAAATAGCGTACCGGTAAGGTGGGGGCCTTGGTGGTCAGGTTGATCACCTGGGCATTCAGGGCCTTGGTACCCAAGAGGAACAGCATGTTGTCAGCAACGCTATCGCCATTACTGGTGTCGTTACTTGTTCTGGAGCGAACAGCTGCTGCATTCAAATTTTCTATTCCCGCATTTTGTGCCATTGCCAAGGCGTTTTTCGCACTCTCCAGCTGGTTCTTCTGGGCTGCCAGGGCTTTGGACTCAAGACTTTTCTTTTCCTGCTGTAAATCAGCGGCCAGATTATTGATCTCTGTTTGCAGCTCATTCACCTTGCTGGACCATATCTGGGTGTTGAGTTGAGACAAATACTGCTCCAGCAATTGTTTTGCCACGTCAGGCGCATCTGCAGCCAAGGTCAAGCTGGTATATTTTTTATTTACTTCATCTGCCGGCGTTAGTTCGATATTTTTCCCCACCAGCTCAGCCAACACCTTGTCTTTGTCCAGTTGGGACTCCTCTCCAGAAGCTTCCTTGGCAAAGTAGTCACTCTTTTCCCAGAAGGCCCGGCGCAAGTCTGCAGAGTCTGCCTGCGTGGTCAGTTCGGAAAACACCTGCTCGGCAATCTTGTCCGCTTCCAGCTTAATGGAGCCGGGAATACTGTTGCCCAGGGTACGCTTGAGTTGCTGGGTGACTTGGTAGTAGCTGCCCAGCTCTTCCAGCCGCGGCTTGACCAACACGGCCCTGGAGGTCCAAACCTGCTTGGCGGTAAAGGCGTAGGCACCCGCCAGGGCGATGAAAACCAGCGTGATAGCCAGAATCTGGTAGCGACCGGCCCAGATTCTGCGCATCAGCTCCACCAAATCGATTTCGTCATCAGCAGGCGGCAGTGCCTGTAGATAAGGGAAGGGGTAAACCGGAGGGGTGGTTTGTTGGTTCATGACAGCTTGATCCTGTTATTGTTCAATATGGTTCAGGTGCATTGTATTACGTGATGCACAGCGCTCTCTGGCCGGAGCTGTACGAGCGCTTGCGTAGATAGGCCGGCTAGATATGAAATCGGCATCGGTGATGTCGGTTGCTCGGGTATGTGAGCAAGTCCAGTGTTTTGTTTCATCTGCCTTACCGCCTTCGATGGAACAACCCCAAAGAGCAATAATCACAGCTGCCTGTCCATCATTGCGCCCTGCCGCCAGACAAGGCTACCGCCCCTGGCTTGCCGCTGCCACACCGCGGAAGGTGTCCCAATGTTCGATGGTTGGCGCAAGCACGGCACACTACCCGATCCCTGCTCTTTGCTGGGAACGGTCGGGACGCCCCCCAGACGGAACTATCCCAATGCACATGCGCGCGGTGGTAATTTTTCACCAATCCATTATAGGGAAAGCCCCAATTGGGATCACCACTTGATTCTGCTGGTTACTTAACAACATTTGCATTGGTGAGTGATTGCAAACTGCGGACCCATGTCGTATG
>QKJV01000113.1 GCA_003249165.1 Desulfobulbaceae bacterium
CGCCTCTACTGGTTGGATAACCTGCGCTCGATCATCATTTTTCTAGTCGTTTTATACCATGTCGGTGGCGTGTACGAATCTACTGGAATGTGGGGATCATTCTGGATTGTGGACGATCCATCAACGATCCCCTGGGTGGGCATTGTGAACATTGCCTTCGATATCTTCATCATGCCGACCTTGTTCTTTATCTCTGGCTATCTGACGCCCATCTCTTTGGAGCGCAAAGGTGCGGTGAGGTTTGTCAAAGGTAAACTCAACCGACTAATGCTGCCTTGGCTGCTCGCCGTCTTGACCCTGATCCCCCTTTACAAAATCATCTTCCTGTACTCACGCGGGCTGCCCCAAGAAAACTGGACAACGTACTCCTACTTCAATAATCCGAACAGCCAAAACTGGCTCTGGTTCCTGCCCCTGCTCTTTCTCTTCAACTTGCTGTACCTGCTGCTTGCCAAGCTGAATGTCAGCTTTGATAGGCTTTCACTCAAATGGGCCGTGGTTGGCACCGTTGTGATTGGCGTGATCTACAGTATGGTGATTGGTAGCTGGCTGGGCTTCCGCAGTTGGACCCTTACGCCATTGCTGGATTTTGAGAATGAAAAAATGCTGGTCTACTTCTTCTATTTTTTGCTCGGCGTGCTTGCTTTCCAGCAAAATCTATTTGCAGAACTACCCAAGAAGAAAACCATGTACACGATTGCGAATGCGGTTGCCTGGCTCCCGGTCACGGTGCACATCTTTGCCCGTATATGGCCATTTTTCACTCCAAACCCAGCAGCGTTTCAGATTACCCTACTTTATCGCCTCATCTGGTGGATCAGCTTTCATCTGGGAGCATTAGGCATGGCTTATCTCATGGTGGAGACCTTCTGGCGCTATGTGGATAGGCCGGGCAAGCTTTGGCGTACCTTGAGCCAAAATTCCTATGGCGTGTATATCATTCACGTCATCCTGATCGGCGTCTTTGGCACGCTGTTGCTGAATACAAGTATGCCTGCTTTGATGAAATATCTACTCTTAATTGTCTCGACCTATTTCGGCTGCAATCTTCTGGTTTCAGCTTACTACGCTGTCAAACAAGGATTGGCACGGAGTTAAGAAACACCTTCGTTTTGAAAGGATCAAAAACATGCGAAACAATGGATATTCTCAAAGGATCGCGCGAAAGGTAACCTCCGCAGAGCGATTTTTTACTCGTTCCCCCTATTCGATTGTAACCATGGTGGTCCGGATCAAGGGTCATGTGACTGAAGAAATGCTGAAGAACGCAATGTTGGAAGTTCAACTGCGGCACGCGCTTCTCCAGGTGCGGATCACTGATGATGAAAACCATGATCAATGGTTTTCATCATCGAAGGTTCAAGAAATTCCGGTAAAAATTGTGCCGCGAAACTCGAAAGATGATTGGATCAAAATTCATACTGAAGAATCGAAAATCCCGTTTGAATTCGATACCCGCCCGGCGATTCGTTTTGTTTGCGTTCAATCCCCAAGGATTTCTGAACTCATTATTCTCTGCCATCACATCATTTGCGATGGGATATCTCTGGCCTACCTGACCCGAGACTTGATGGTATATCTTGGAGACCCCTCCCGAGAAGTTGAGGTGCTTCCGATGCCACGATGCCACCGACCATTGCGCTGGATAATCTTCCGCAGGATGTGAAAATGTCCGGTTTTGTAAAGTTCATCGTCAACCGGATGAATCAGAAATGGGGTGAAGATTGTGAATACTTCGATCAAGAAGATTACAAGGCGATCTCCCATGCTTATTGGGAAAATTTCAGTCATGAAGTCTTGACGGTTGAGATGTCGGAGGCTGAAACATCTGCCCTGATCGCCCGGTGTCGAAAAGAGAATGTGACCGTTAATTCGGCGCTTGCCGCGGCCTTTGCCGGTGCGCAAAGTTTTGTCGAGGGTGAAAAGCCCTATCACGCTAAGCTTGTAGTTGCTGCCAGTCTGCGGGACCGAATCCCAAATCCCAGTGGGGAAGGGATGGGGTTTTACGCCGGAGATGTGGAGTTGATATTCAAATACAACCAGAAGAAGGGTTTTTGGGAAAATGCACGTCTTTTCCAGAAAAAATTCTTACCCAAATACACTAACAAAACGTTATTTGGAACGATTCTCAATTGGCTGTATCTCGATCCGACTATCTTCGAAGCCATGAATTTCAAGAAATTGGGCGGGTTGGTATCCTCAAATTCACTCCGATACAAGAAATTAACCGCCTTCAGCCGGAAAGATGATGTGGTTTTGAGAATTTTGAAACGGGATCAACTCGAATCGCTGGATGTGAAACATTGGGGTACCGCCATCACCAACCTGGGGCGTCTGGATTTCCCGAAAAACTACGGTGCGTTGGAATTGGATCGCTTGATCATGCAGCCTGGTGGCGGCATCCCCCTGGTGAATGTCAACCTGGTGCTTGGGGCGGTAACCTGTGCTGGGAAACTCAGCCTGGCCATCGAATATGCCGAAGAAGCTGTTGACATCGTGACGATGAAGCAGATCAAAGCAAAAGCGCTGGATTTTTTGCTTGGGGATCATAACGATTTCTGATCCTTTGACCTGTTTGAACACCAACGAACTAACACTAACAATAAACGAGAAAAACATGAAACAAAAAATATGTATGATTACCGGAGCAAATTCGGGAATTGGAAAAGCAGCAGCCATTAAGATCACCCAGCAGGGACATCTTACAATCATGGCCTGCCGCAACCGGGAAAAAGGGGCAGCGGCACTGCGCGAAGTAAAAGCCGCATCTGGGAATGAAGTTGTGGAATTGATGATCGTAGATATGTCGCTGCAATCATCGATCCGTGACCTGGCTGACGCTTTCTTGTCAAAGTATCGGGGCTTGGATGTGCTCATTCACAATGCGGCAATTTTCGACATTCGACAAAAACAGGCGACCTACACATCGGAAGGGATTGAAAGTGTTTGGGCCACGAATCACTTAGGGCCGGTACTGCTGACCGAATTGTTGTGGGGTGCATTGGCAAACAGCGCTCAAGGGCGCGTGATTACGATTGCTTCGAAAGGCCTCATGGCAAAACCATTTCTCAAAGTGGATCTGGAAGACCCTGAATTTAAAGAAAAACCATTCAGCGTAGAAAATGCCTACTATCAATCTAAACTGGCGCAAATTATGTACACCTATTGGCTGGCAGAACAAGGCCGAGAAGATAACATCGCAGCCAATTGTATTCGGGTGCCTGCGGTGCGGGTAGATATCGAAAAATTCGGCGGGCTGCCAACGATTCTGAAAAAAGTTTACGCCTTCAAAAGTAGTTTTGCGCTTGCGCCGGAAGAAATGGCGGCCGGTTATGCTCATCTGGCAATGACGGTTGAGCTAAAGAATGTGACTGGGCTCTACTTTGACGAAAAGATGAAACCGGTCAACCCTGGCAAGTACGCCCAAAATATTCAGAACATCGAGAAGGTTATGAAAATGACCCGGAGTTATCTCAGGCATAATTCTGACTAAGATTCAAACCCGTCTATGGTGATCGTAAAGAGATAGTTAGGCGGCAAGGAATAGAAGATGAAAGGAGCGTTTTGAACCCATGAAAAACGAAAAATCTGTCCAAGAAGAATTTGTATTCCCAATTGGTTATCACACTTTCAACAAAAATAAGGATATTAATTTCCAGCTCAACCGCTTACACACTTTTGGTTTTTTGACCCAAATCGATGTGGCCGCAGCTGGTGAGATGATCAAGACCAACGAGGACTGGCAATCCGTCTGGACGGATTTAGCCGCAGACTTTTTGGCAAAAGATCGGCCATTGGCGGCCGCATTCAGCTATCGGGCCGCAGAGTTATATGCCTTGCCGGATGATCCTCAAAAAATTCAGTTTTATGATCAATTTGTTGACTTATATTACGGGGCTGTTCAGGTGGAAAATCTGGAGAACTTCTCTATTCCTTATCGGCAGGGTGCTCTACCAGCAATCCGCCTTTCGCCACCGAATCACAGGGGTACTATAGTGATGCATGGTGGATTTGATTCATTCCTGGAAGAATTGGTCCGGGTAGGGCAGTATCTATCTAAAGCAGGATATGAAGTCATTATGTTTGAAGGCCCGGGCCAAGGAGCCGCAATCCGCAAACATAACTTAACCTTTACGCACGAATGGGAGCACCCTGTCGCCGCGGTATTGGACTATTTCAAACTGAATGACGTTACTTTGATCGGGATTTCTTTGGGCGGGTATCTGGCCCTCCGGGCAGCGGCGTTTGAGCCGCGGGTCTCGCGAGTAGTTTGTTATGACATTTCCAATTACGATCAACATGCTAGGGGTTTGCACGGCGCTATCTACAAGTTCTTTTTGCGCAACCCCGGTGTTTACAATTGGATTGCTGAAAAATCGATGCGCAACATTGCCGTTGAATGGCTGATCAAACATGGGATGTATATCAACGGCGTTGAAACACCGGTGGAATGGATGGCATTGTTAGAAAATTTCTCGGTTGTCGATATCGCCGATCAAGTTCGCCAGGATGTGTTATTACTGGCGGGGGCAGAAGATCATATGGTGAATATCAAAGAATTCGAGAAAAATCGTCAAGGTCTAATCAACGCGCGATCGGTGACCGGACGGATTTTCACAGCCGCGGAGCAGGCTCAAAACCATTGTCAGATCGGTAATGTTAAATTAGCTCTGGATGTGATCTTGGATTGGATCGAAGCACTGTAAGGAAAAACAATGGATATTACCGAAATATCCTAAAGCTTCACCTACCAACCCTGGGCGTACAACCCCGGATTGGGTTTCCCTGCGATTGCCAAAATCGTGGCTGGAATCAGCGTTTTACTCATTGTGGGCATAATCTTTGGAGTGCGCTTTTTTCTCAAAAAGCAATTTGGGATGTAACGCGATTGAGCAAAAAGATAAATCAACAAAAAAATTGTGAAATATAAATTCACACGCGATTTTTACCTAAAGAAAAGGCAAGGCAAGTAGAAAGGAAATGCACGAGGATGAAAGCAATTTGTATTACATCAAGACCAAGCCCAGGTGAACTTGATAAATTCGTGGAATTAAAGGATTTATCGATGCCTGAACCGGGAAAAAACGAGATACGAATAAAAGTCATCGCATCAGCAATAAATATTGACGATGTACATCTTGCAGAAGGTACAATGTTCGGAGGCTTAT
Organism: Desulfobulbaceae bacterium; assembly: GCA_003249165.1. Classification (GTDB taxonomy): domain Bacteria; phylum Desulfobacterota; class Desulfobulbia; order Desulfobulbales; family SURF-16; genus SURF-16. The sequence continues at coordinate 5,169 of QKJV01000113.1, forward strand.
CGCTCGGTCCGAAACCCAGTCAAAGTAAGCCATACATTCCTGGAATAGATGTTGCCGGAATTATTGACGCCGTTGGCCAGGGTGTGCAGTCATTGAAAGTTGGTCAGGAAGTATATGGGATATGTAATACGATAAAAGGCCAGGGATCGTGGGCGGAATATTGCATTACAAAAAGTAACAATGTTGCAGTGAAACCCAAGGTCTGGAATTTTAGGGAGGCGGCAGCATGCGCATCATCTGGTTCTGTTGTGGTCAGCATGGTGAAAGCGGCTAAGAACGTTGCGAACAAGAAATGCTTGGTTATCGGTGCATCTGGCGGTATCGGAACCCTCTGCGTGCAGGCTTTGAAGCAAAAAAAAGCCAGGATCTGGGGGGTGTGCAGCCAAAGGAACGTAGAGATAGTTCAGAAATTGGGAGCTGAACGAGTTATTGATTACACAAAGGGTCCCTTTTCAGAACAAATACAGGATTTAGATGAGCAAGTAGATATAGTCTTTGATCTTGTTGGGGGAAAAGAGCTAGAAAGGGATGCTTTCGCCGTTTTGGCTTCGACGGGAACTTTTGTCACTATTGTGGGCCCAAACAAATATGTAGGGGAGAAAAACATTGGAGTGATTGGAGCCTTATCATCATTTGCTTATGTCGGCTGGCGGATGTTATGGACGAGAACTCGAACAGGTCCAAATTATGTTTTTACCGGCGCGGCAACACCGGATTTTGCAAATATCAATACGCTGTTAGTCGTTTCAGGAAGCAAACCAATAATTGATACAGATGTATCACTAACCCGAGAAGAGATATCGGCGGCTATTAACCGGGTGACAAGTCATCGGACAGTAGGAAAGGTCATAGTTAATGTGGGATGATAACTAGAATCGGCCATCAAGAATTTGCATCGTCAAAATGCCGCAACCCTGTTTGTAGTGGAAGTAGCTGCGCCACGCGGGTATACGGCGCGTTTTTTTCAGTTTGGTTATGAGCGAAGCCGCGTTAGGGCTACCAGCGCTACGCCCCTGAAGCTCTCGTTAGGCCACAGAAATAAATACACAGATTAAAGGATAAATGAAATGCAACCAATCGTTCTCTCTGTTTCCATTCTTCTTGTTCTGACGCTATTCTATTTTGCGCTTTTTCGTCCTTGGCAACTTCGATGGGGGGCTACAGATGATGAAATTAGATGCTCTATGCCTGGAGATGATATTGTTGGTAAACCATCCTTCAATGCTACTCGGACAGTATCAATCAAGGCACCGGCCGAGAATATATATCCTTGGATCGTTCAAATGGGCGTTGGTCGAGCTGGTTGGTACAGCTACGACTTGTTAGATAACCTCGGTCGACCAAGTGCAGAAGTCATCCTTCCCGCGCATCAAACCATACAAGTCGGTGATGTGGTTCCGATGAGTCCAGATGGAAAGCAGGGGATGTGGGTGAAGGATTTTAAAGACAATGAATGGATGTTATGGTGGGATAAAAAAGGCGATAGCACTTGGGCCTGGGGAATATACTCTGAAGGAGAAGTTTATTGCCGCCTCGTAACGCGGGTACGCGTGAAATATCGATGGCTTTCGCCTGCAATTCTATTCAACCTGTTGATTGAGTTTTTTGACATTTGGATGATGATTAAGTGTATGAAGGGAATCAAAAGACGAGCAGAAACGCTATCTCTTGCAAAACAAGTAGCGGGCTACAACGCGTTCTGATGAACAGCTATGTTCATCTCAGGAAAAATGAAAGCCTACTTTCATGCGTGGGTGCACGCGAATGGCTGGATTCACACCACTAAAATGAATTGATTCTGGCTATTGGAAACACCTACATAATGGTGTTCAAAATCTCGCCTACAAGCCGGTACCGATCACTTGTAACGCCATTATTGCTTGACGAATAACTTGTTTCCGATTAAATTCTTGAATACGTAACCTTGCCGTACCGTATTTTCCCCTAAATACAAGCAAAAAGTGGTTCGGAACAGGTCCGCTTTCCTCTACTC
>QKJV01000340.1 GCA_003249165.1 Desulfobulbaceae bacterium
TGTTGTCACAAGTCCGATCCGTTTACCCTGTCTTTTCGCCTTTTCGAGGATTGTTGCCACCGGTTCAAGCGCAGCATTCATGCCGAGGACGCCGACGTTGGTTTTAACACCACATGCCATGGCGGTTGCCGCGGCAGCGGAGTCGGTGATCGGGTTATCGGCGGCAGCCGTATGGAGAAAACCTTTTGCGGGCAAGGTATCCATATTGAGTTCATTCGATGTGCCTGTGCTGGACCAGCGTGCTGCCTGCCGGTGCGCTTCTCCCATGCCATCGCCAATAAAAAGAATGATATTCTGTGCTTTCGGATAGGCGTCGGTAAAAACCGCTGTCTGAACGCAACATCCGGTGAGAGTAAAAAGCAGGAGGAGGAGTATCCCGAAAAAACAGTGCACTTTTATCCTGCTGGTCACCGCTGGTCACTCCTTGATTTTTTAGAGGTTCTCACTATTTCTGATTGTTTTCCGGTTGCTGTTTTAGGCTTGGGTGTCTTGGTGTCCGGAACCAGGCCGAGCCCCCCGCACTCAGGACATTCCTCCCAGGAGAGCAGAAATCTGCTGACCCCTTTAAAGGAGCTCAGTTGGCCGGACCCTTCGCATATCGGACAGATCTTTTTCATTATTTTTTCCTGTCATCTGGTGTATTGGCTAAATCGGCATCAAACCGATAAAAATGTAACAGATCAACCGCGGTAATGTCCCCGATAATTATGCCCTCTGCATCGACCACCGCCATTTCTTTCACGCCGGTGTGGGCCATTCTCTTCAGGACCTCATCCACGGTTTCGTCCGGCAGGGCGAATACATTTTCCCTGCCCATGATTTGTTCAGCCCTTTGCGCAGTGATGCTGCGTAAAATGCCGCCAGGATGAATACGGGCCTTATAGTGGTATGGGAAGATGTGCCGCAGCAGAGAGCCGACCGAGATGGTCCCGAGCAGCCGTTTCCTGCCGTCCACCACGTAAACAAGTCGGGCATAGGGAAAGCCGGTCAGCAGCCGGATGATCTCGCTGATGTGGGTTTGCTGCTCGACACAGGGGATCTCCCGCTTGCCGATCTGGTTCATGACTTGTTGGATTTCCATTCACTCACCTGTCGGGATAGCTCTCTCCTACCTTGGTCACCGCCCATTTAACCAGAGGGGGAGAGATGATTTCATTTAAAATGACCGAGGCAAGCATGGCGCTTAACAGCAGTTCAAAAACATCCGGCGGCAGAATGGACCCGGTCATGAAGATAAGGCCCAGTGAAAGACCGGCCTGGGGCAGCAGCGTAAAACCGAGGTATCGGGAAACCTGGCGCGGTGCATGGGAAATTCTGCCACCGATATAGGTTCCGATAAATTTGCCGGCAAATCGCCCGACAAGCAGAACAAAACCAATCAGAGCAGATGTTTTCAGGGCATTTATATCAAAATGTGCAGCGGCAAGACAGAAAAAAAGGCAGAAAATAGTCTCCTCGATGAGATCAAGCTGGTGAAACAGGTCATCGGCGTGTTTTACCCGGTTGGTGATGGTGAATCCCATTACCATGTTGGCGAGCAGCGGAGAGAGGTTTAGAGTAGCGGACAGGCCGGCCACCAGGAAAATGGCGGCAAGCGTAAGCAACAGATTGCTTTCCGGACGGCGCGTCGTGTTAAGAAAATAGCTGAACAGCATACCGCCGGCCAAGCCGATGCCGAGAGCACCGAAGATGACGAGCAGGCCGTGCAGCATGGCCGATGATCCACCTGCAGCATTGCCGGAAAGCTGTGCCGCCAGGGTAAGGGCGGCGGTAAAGATGATGATGCTCAGCGCGTCATCAAGGGCAACAACTCCCAGCAGGGTTGTCGTAAGCGGACCCTTGGCCCGCAGTTCATGCAGGACGGCCAGGGTGGCGGCTGGTGCGGTTGCAACAGCAATACCCGCCAGAATAAGGCTGACGGAGACCAGCATATTGCCGCTGATTTCCGGGGGAAGAGGCAGGAAATGACCGGCTGCATACATGGCGAGAAATGTACAGAGGAAAGCGCCTGTACCTTCGGTCAGATTGATCCAGAGAATTTCTCCGCCCAGTTCGCGGATACGTGCCATCTGCATGCTGCCGCCGATAGAATAGGCGATGACCGCCAGGGCCATGTCCGAGGTAAAACCGAATAGCGCCTCTATCTGGTCCGGATGGATAATGCCGGAAAGAGAGGGGGAAAGGCCGAGACCGGCGACGATGTAGCCGGTCACCTGGGGAAGACGCAGTAAACTTGCTGCCTTACCGCCGCAGTAGCCGGCAGTGAGGATGATGCCGAGGGCTAAAAGAGGATGCCAGAAGGTTGGTACCATGAGCGATCCTGTGTAGTTTGGACGGAGAGTGATGGGAAGCTGATTTGTTCCGCCGTACTCCACTGTTCCTGCGTATGGAGGGAGATTTGCCGTTATCACTCCGCTAACTAGCTGAGAAACAGTAACTTTTTAGGAGGTTTCGGTCAACTGAAAATAAAAAAAGAGAAGGGTGCTGCGAGCTGTGTCGCTGTAGTTCGGCGATTTATTGAAAGAAACCGTTTTACATGTCTCCTTTGATCTCTCGGACTGACAGTAGGAAGCATCTCAAGTTGATGATGAGTTGATTTTGTCAGATATTTGATGGGGCAACAACGTTTTGGGTAACCTGCTGTGGCCACCCAACCTTAACGCGTTTAGCGCCGCCGAGATTCTTCCAGTCAGGTTGACCTGATTGCTATATGATTCTTTAGGTTTGAAGGATGTGCTGGTTGCCAAGTTTTGGCCAAAAACTGTTTATAAACTCTAAATCGCTTGGTTTCATAGGATAGTGTAGAATATTCCCTTCTCGTATATGAAGAAAGGCTGCATTTTCAATTTTTTCTGCATTTATAAACCCTTGGGTTGAAAACTCTGTTAAAACTCCTAGACATTTCTTGTCCCTTTTTTTTGAAAGTATACCTTTGTTAGATAAAACAAAATCCCTGAGTGTTTTTGCAGAAACTGCTCTTTGTTCCTCTAAAGTGTATGATACCGTAGGCATTGCGTCTGGATTAATAATGTCTGTTAAGTTGATAGCTATCATTCCTCTAGATTTTGGTGAGATATCGCTAGATAGTCGTCGAGAAATTTGCCGATTTGCGGCCTTGACTCTTTTTTCTAGCTGATTGTATGACTTCAATCTCTTGCATTCTACATACAGCTTTCGGTTGTCTATGATTGCTATTAGATCAGAAACACTTTTTAGATTGACAACAAATCCAGCTCTGTAAAACCTTGAGGCAATATTTAGTTCAAATGCAAAATCTCTGGATTGATCAGCTTTATTATCTATACGAAATCGCTGCCCAGAAGTTAGTTTTTTGATTGAATCAATCAGTTGGGAACTTTCAAAAGATTCAAATGTTTTTTTTATACGAATTAACTCGCTGGCCTCTAAACGGGCATTCATGAAAGTTTTAACATTTTCTTTGGCAGAAACATTTCTGTTTCCCTTTATGAATTCCTCTACATCTTTCTCATAGTTTCCAAATCTTGTGATTCTATAATCAATTCCAAAAGAACTGATCCATTCACAAGCTTCTAAATATTCCTTTTCAAGTTGCTTGCTTTCGACAAAGAATTTTTCTACACCGGGATCAATATATAATGGCATCACGTTTTATAAGGAACACATCTATTATTGTCTTTTCATATAACGCTACCCATCAGCCGCGCCTCTTTTTGGTGACAAGGCTGAATGGGATTGTTAGCTTCAGGCCCTTTGCAAAATAACTTGTTGTTCACTTTGAATAAATGCAATTCCGTTGTGATTCTCAATTATTTTGAAAGCATTAGTGGCCGTCAAGGTATGAATGCAAGCATGGTGAATAGAAAGCACAGTATCCTGCAATCGTGGGTCTGCTTCCAATTTCACTACATTTAGACCAATATCATGACACTTTTCTGCGGAGAGGTGTCTCGCATGAGATTTATTTAAGGCATGATTTCCAAGCTCTTCTAACACATTTGCTGCTTTGGTATTTCTATCGGGATCGCCATGCAGCATTCCAGTAATAAGCCAATCTTCTACCATTTGATTAGACCAGTCGATTGCTTTCTCGCACTCGCCAACAAGTGTAGGATTGTATTTCGCTATTATTGGTTGCCAAACTGCTGCCTTGCTTGGGTCAGCGCGAATTTCACGATGTGCCCTAACAAATTCCTCTACGATGCCATGAGCGGGAATGCCTTGGAATTGTGGATCGATTGGTCCCAGACTCGATTGTTTTCCCATTATTATTTCTTTACATGAACAAGCGATCATCGTTCCGGCAGACATAGCTAACTGTGGAATAATTGCTCTTATATCCGTTCCCCACATGGAACGGAGGTAGTCAACAAGTGATTCTGTGGCAGCAGTTTCTCCGCCCGGTGTATGAAGAATTAAATCTAAGCCTTTGTCACGTTTGAGTTTATGTGTGACAGTCATGAAGCCATTCTTATCAGCATCATTAACCTGTACGCCGTTAGTGCCTGGTTTTTGAAGCCAACCAGAATAATAGATAATTACATTTCTTCCAGTATAGTTCTGAAGCTTTTTAAGATACTTCCTGCGAATAATGTCATGTGTACTTCCTGACACCCTTATTTCATCAAGTATTTCATTCCAGTTTGGCATTTTATTCTTCCTTTAGATCTTCAGTCTTTGTGTCTGCGTGAAAAAATGGGACTGATTTGTAATCTTTTTCAGCCGCATAGGAGAATGAAAAGGCAAATTGTGATCTTTTTTCTTCAGTTTCTAGGTCCATATCCTTGAACATTTGTCTTATTTCTTTATCTGTTTTCATACATGCTTCCTCTTATTTTTTTCTGAAGCTAACAACTAATTTTACCTATCTGTATATTTCCCCGGCTTGTGCAGGGATGGCTGTATGGCTCTGAATCTGCAGAAGCAGTTTATCTAACTTCTTATACCAAAAATTTCTTGTAGTGTGCCAATATTTCGCAAAATTCTTCTCAAAGAATTTGTTATGACCGGATATGCACTTTTCTGTATATCACCTGAAATGGAATAATTAACAATTTCCAGAGAACTTCTCATGATACAAGTCCCACCCACGGTGCTCGCAAGTTTTGAGGCGTGCCTTGCGCCAAAAAATCTTTCAGAAAATCGTTGTGGCCATTATAAGAAGTGGCTGCGCTTCTATCTTGATTTTTGTTCGAAGTATCATCGTGATGCCAATAAATCGGATAGCATCGTCGAATTTCAGATGGATTTTTGATATTTGCAGGTTTTACGATTGAACTGATGGGCATACCAGGGTATCCGAAAAAGGCGGCTGGGCTTCTCTTGCTCCCGCCGCCCTGTTTGTTGCCTGGCTATTCCGAATTGTACTCGCGTATTCTGGCCCGGTGTGCAATGACAAGCAGCAAGGTACAGGTTCAAATATAGTAGACGTAATTGTCTTTTCGGGGAGCCGCCTCGGGTATTGCTTCATCAATATATCCCACAATACAATGACCTATCCCCTCGTAATCCCCTTCAATGCCCCATTCCTTTAACAACGCCTTTCCTTCCGAACTTTCAAATACTTGTTTTGCGCGGTGTATCCAGCAGCCACCAAGACCCAAATCATGGGTAGCCAGAAGCAAATTACCCATCACCAAACTGCCATCATACAGGTAAGTCGG
>QKJV01000103.1 GCA_003249165.1 Desulfobulbaceae bacterium
AAGCTTAAAGAATACTTCTGAAGCATATGAGCGAATGGTGACAAACAGAAAACTGGGAATAAGCCTTTTCCTGGATAATCAGCGCGATATGCTGACGAAATTAATGGGACTTTATTCCTATGATGAACTAAAGGAGCAGGCAAAATTGGAAAAGATATTTGCGACGGTAACCGGTGAAGGAAATATTGTCGATCTGGGCGTGATTGATGCGGAAGGACGTCATCAAGCGTATGTCGGGCCGTATCGGGAAATTCTCATGGGGAAGGAATATAAAAACGAACCGTGGTTTGCTGACGTCATGCTTAAGGGCAAAAATATAAGCGACGTTTTTACGGGGTATCGTGAAGTCCCCCATTTTATCGTGGCTGTGGCTGACCCTCAGAAGAAATGGATTTTACGCGCTACAGTCAATTCCGAATTTTTCAACAGCCTGCTGCAGAGTGTTTGGATCGGCAAAACAGGAGACGGGTTCATTGTCAACCGCGGGGGAAAAATGCAGACTCCGAGCAGATTCGGGGAAAATTATCTGTCCGAGGGAGAAAAGCAACTGCTTGCCTATCATGAAGGGACTGCGGTGAACACCATCGGCGACTATATGTATGTCTCAACCTGGCTTAAAAACAGGGAATGGCTCCTGGTCGTGAAAGAGAGGACGGACAGTATTCTGGCGATTTTTTATCATGCCCGGAATCTGGACTTTTTGATAATCGCCTTTGCTGCGGTGATAGTTGCATCCATCGCCGCTCTTCTGGTGAATTACATAGTTAACAGGCTTGAGGAGGCTGACCGCCAGAAGGCGGCAATGGACAGCCAGATGCTCCAGGTAGAGAAGATGGCTTCCCTCGGCATAATGGCTGCCGGTGTGGCCCATGAGGTAAACAACCCCCTGCAGTTAATCATGGATCAGGCCGGATGGGTGGGCGAACTGCTGGATGAGGAAGACCCCAAGAGTATGAAAAACTATGATGAATACCGCCGCTCCGTAACCAAGATCAAATCGCATGTGGGGCGCGCGAGTGACGTAACCCACAGGCTGCTTGGTTTTTCCCGAAAAATGGAGAATGAAAAAGCGATGGTCAATATTAATAGTCTTATCGAAGAGGTCGTCTCTTTTTATAAAAACGAGGCAAGTAACAAGAACATCGTCATCAATAAAAATCTTCAGGATGATATTCCGACCATCATGACCGACGGCAACCAGATTCAGCAGGTATTTCTGAATCTCCTGAACAACAGCATAGATGCCATTGACAAGAATGGTTCAATCGATGTCTCGAGTACACTCGAAGGCGAGAATATTATTCTGAAATTTGAAGATACCGGCCCGGGGATCAAGCCCGAACTCGTTGAGAAACTGTTTGATCCGTTTTTCACGACTAAACCCCCTGGCAAGGGTACCGGGCTTGGATTGTCAATCTGTTACACTATTATCCAATCGTTGGGTGGCACGATCGATATTCAAAACAGAAAAGAAGGAGGAGCTGTAGTCGCGATAAAGTTACCGATCGTAAAGCCGGTCAATCTGCTGAAATAGAGGGCGGTCTTATCATGTAAAGGGCATTCCGTTCTTTTTATAAAAAAGGAGATAATAACATGAAAGATTTCAAAGTGCTGGTTGTGGATGATGAAAAAGATTTCTTGGAAATGACGGTTAACAGAATGTTGAAAAGAAACCTCAGTTGCGAGGGTGCGGCAAGCGGGGAGGAGGCCGTAGAGAAAATTGCCAATGGAAGATTTGACGTGGTTCTTCTGGATGTGAAGATGCCTGGTATGGATGGAATAGAAACGTTGCGGGAGATTAAAAAACTTAAGCCCCTGGTCGAGGTTGTCATGCTCACGGGCCATGCCTCGGTCGAGTCGGGAATTGACGGCATGAAGCTCGGCGCTTTTGACTACCTGATGAAACCTATTGAATTGGACACACTGCTTGAAAAGCTTGAGAGTGCCTATGATAAAAAATGTATCCATGAAGAAAAAATCGTCCAGGCGCAGATGAAGAAGGATATGGCCCGGCCCTTTTGACAGGATGGCCGGTCCGGTCGTTGGTATTTTCGGGTATCTTAAAAATGAGAAGCGATATGGGTGCTGAAAGTCAGCATCCATGTAAAAACAAAAACCAATAAAGAGAGGGAAGAAAAAATGAGCTTTTTCAAGCAATTTTATCATTTCATGCTCGAAGGCGCCCGTGCCCATGCAAAGTGGGAAATCGATGTTTCAAACACGATTATGCGGGATCGCAAACGACTGGCAATCCTGGGGTTGCTAGTTATCCCGATCATTATCGGAGGAATAGCTTTTGCCGATGATATTGCCGGTGCACTGCCAAACGTGCTGGGCAGTAAAAAGGCCTACTGCCCGGCTTTTTACTCGAATACTATTTTCTTTGCCTCAATCGGGGTCGGATTGTGTGCCGGTCTGATTACCGGCTGCATCGGCGCCGGCGGTGGTTTTATCATTGCCCCTGCCCTGATGAGCGCGGGCGTCAAGGGTATTTTGGCGGTCGGTACTGACCTGTTTCACATTTTTGCCAAAGCGATTATGGGTAGTGTGTTACATCGAAAACTGGGCAACATTTCCGTATCGCTCGCGTTGGTCTTTCTGATCGGGTCCATTGGTGGTGCAACGGCAGGTGGCTACATCAACCGCACCCTTTACGACCTGAACCCTGTGTTAAGTGATGCCTTTATTACCTCAATTTATGTCTTCATGTTGGGTTTCCTGGGCTTTTACGCATTAACTGATTGTCTGAAATCAAGAAAACCGGCAACAAAGAGTGCTGCGGAATCAGGCGGAAAAAGTGCGCCGGCTGGTGAATCAATGACAGGTCTTGCCCGAAAACTGCAATCTGTCAATATTCCTCCCATGCTTCATTTCGATCATGGCGTGGTGCCTGGTGGTCGCAAGATTTCGGCGATTTTTCTGGTGCTCAGTGGTGCGTTCGTTGGTCTTGCCGCGGCAATCATGGGTGTTGGTGGCGGTTTCCTTACTTTCCCGATTTTCGTGTACGTTCTTGGTGTATCGTCAGCAACCACAGTTGGAACCGATATTTTCCAGATTATTTTCACCGCCGGTTACGCCGGTCTTGGGCAATACGCCGTCTATGGTTTTATCTTCTATACCCTGGCAATCGGCATGCTGCTTGGCTCGTTGATAGGTATTCAGGTCGGCTCGCTGGTAACCAAGGTTGTTCCCGGTACGACTATCCGTGGTTTTTACGCAACGGCGGTTCTGGCCGGTTTTGTAAACAGGGTATTCGCCCTGCCTGCCAAGCTCGGCAAAATGAATGTCATCTCCATAACCGACAAACTTGGTAAGACGTTGGAGCAAATTGGCATATACCTCTTTTTCGTTGTCATCGCTATTTTCGCAATATGGGTAATTGCAACTTTCCTGATGAATATAAAAACATTGAAAGGTGAGGGGGTGCACTCATGATTGCCAACAAGAAGGAATTCGGCGGCGGCCTGCTGTTGTTTATCGCGTTCTGGGTAGTGTTTGTTATCGGTATGTCTCCTATACTTAATGGGAAGAACATTCTGGATTATATGGACAATCTGTACAATACCATTTCCAAGAAATCCTCCTATTACATCCCGGGGGTGCAGAAAGAGGCACAGCAGTACAAGGGTCAGATGGTAACCCTGAACCTCAAATCCAGCACGCCGGAACAGGCGGAGCGCTATGGCAAGCTTTTTACGGCGGGTAACGCTCAGGTCACGATTGATGGTGTGAATGTTAAAGTAGAGGGTGGTCTCGGTATGATGCTGGATAATATGCTGGTTGATGCAGATCTGGCGTTCGCAAATAACGGGGATGCCATTACCGCAAAATACGGCATGGAACCGAAGCGGGTCATGTATGCCTGGTGGAACGCCCTCAAGGCTGCGGAAAAGGACTTCAACAAACAGAAGATGTTCAAGGAAGCCAAGATCATCAATAAGGTGCAGACCAGGGGAATTGAACCTGCATATAACTACTACGGTATTCCGGCCGAGAGCATCAAGGATAAACTGGGGATCGTGGTTGTTTCCCTGGTGGGGTATGTTATTTATACCTTATGGTTCGGTTTTTCCATTCTCTTCATGTTTGAGGGGTGGGGGCTGAAGCTCGAACATTAATGTGCACATAAAAGGTTGTCAGGTCATTTCTGATAACATCTCTCTTCTGTCATGGGCGCCTGCGGGCGCCCATTTTCTGTTTGCAGTTTGATCCTGCTTATTGTCCGTGCAGCGTTATGGTTTCGTCGCGGGCAATATGGATTTTTTCGATCAATTCATCCAGTTCGATGGGTTTCATGCAATAATCAGCGGCTCCATTCGCTATCCCGGTAAGTCCTGCCTGCACCGAAGCATGTCCGGTCAGCATCAGGACGGTCATGTGGGGCCATCTTGTCTTGATTATTTTCAGACATGCTATCCCATCCATATCCGGCAGCTTAACATCTAGGATGACCACGTTCGGCCATCCCGTCTCAATCTTGCTGATTGCTTCAGCGCAGTTGACAGCTGTTTCCACGGAATATCCACGGCGCGTGAGTCGCGCGCAGTTTGTGTTCAAAAAATCCGGTTCATCGTCGACCAGTAAGATTTTACAGCTTTTAACCATTTGCCCTTACTCCCTCACCTTCCTGCTTTATTTCTGATTTCAGCAGGTAGTCAATATCAGCAAGAATTTTTTCCCGATAACGTTGCATCATGCCCTGATCACCCATCACCATGTCGATCTGGCGTGTATGCATAAGCAGATAGCCGATAACCTGTAAACGTTCAAGAAGAAATGCGGTTGGTTTTTTTTCGATTCTGGCGGACAGGGCATCGGCCTTTAAATCCACCCGGAAATCAAAACGTTCCAGGATATCCTTGAGAAGAGAAATTCTTATTATCCTTCTGGTTTCATCCGCAGCACCGCCCTTGAATTGAAAGCTGACATAGCTTTCAGTCAAAAAGTCGCTCAGATATGTTTCAACAAGGGCAAAATGGTAACCAAGGCGCACACTCAAATTGCAAAAATTTTTCGAAACAAGAAAATAGTTTTTGGCCGTTAATGTGGATCGGACGGAGGGGTCGAGGTTTGGGTTCATGGTAGACTGGAAAATGATGGAACCGAAACCTTTGAAACTGACCGGGGGCGGACCCTCCCAGGGGATTGCGGTAATGCCGTGCCAGATGGCGCGCATGGGAATGGACACTATATCATCAATATGAATGAATTTGCTTTTGGTGTCGATTCCTTCGCGGAAACCGCCGTCCAGGTCGATTATCCACCATTGAAAAGCCGTTTGGCCGACTATCTGTTTTGCCGCTTTTGCATCAAAACTGTATTTGCTGCCGAACTGAAACATCTCGACTATTGCCTTCTCATGGCAGAAACGTGTGATGTCGTGAAGTGTTTGACAGGAGGCAGGTTTAAAAAAAGGAGAAGCCGGATCTGTCAGGTTAAGAGGCGTGATGTAAGTAAGCGCCTCATGCAACAGCCGGTATACAGGGCTGTTTTCCATCAGATTGAGAGTGGCTGTGGCGGCCTCTTGCAGAAGTGATTCTTCCCGCCCGCTGTATATGCGACGTCCGGTTGCGTCAACCGTAATGATGTCGCCTGTCTTAAGAATTTCGGTAGCTTTTTGAATGCCGAAAATGGCAGG
>QKJV01000332.1 GCA_003249165.1 Desulfobulbaceae bacterium
ATCTTTTTTGACCATTCCCTGAGCTTTACTTCTTCTTGTACCCTCGATATTTTATCCATTCCAATCAACTCCATAGACTTCGTTGGAGTCAGTTTAACACATAGCTTTCTTAATTGGAAGACGCGGGGTTATTGAGCGGAGACGTTCTTTTTAATAAACTGCTACATTTTTAATTATACATAAGAATACCGTATATTTCATCCACATTTTGCAAAAAGAGCCAGCTGAATATCAACTAACTCTTTTACTACTAATTAAACACATTCATCGCATCCACATACCCTTGCAACCCATCAGGTTTCAGTGCATATGACACATAATTTACAGGCTCCTCTCTTGCTAATCTCACAAGATAGCCTTCATCTTCTGGTTCATCAAATACAACCTGTGCATTTGCTCTGGAACATTCTATTACCAGTTCCTTGTCATCTTTATCTTTCATAACCACGGAATCAAGAACCGAGTCATAATAATACAAATTATACTCCATCTATTCCACCTCCAGCTTTAGTTAATCATCCCAAAATGCTTCAACGCATCCACAATCGCCTTTTCTTTCTCATCTGGACAATTCGGTTGCTTCGCATCCTCTGACTTAGCCAGATTATAATTCTCCCCAACCTCTAATCCACATTTCCTTTTTACCTGCGAAATATAAAGATTAGAAACCTTAAGTCCATGCTCTTTCAACACATAATCCTTTATCTCCGCATAAGTCGCTTTCGTCTCTACACTTGTCACATCCAAATCATCCAAATCAAGATCTACCGCAATTCGATCACTCGGTTTTTGTTGGGACAACAGAACAACCGTCTCAACGTGGGTTGAGATTAGTCAACTGCTGCCCGATTTTAAGATTTTTGAAAATCACCGTTGAGTGTGTAGTTTTTTATTTTTTTCTACACTCACAAGGGTTCAGTGGGCAGGGGAAATAAAAGAGGTAAAAACTACAGTTTCAAATTCATCTTGCAACTTCATAAGTAGTAGCATCAACTAGTGGCTAATGAGTATTCTTAATAATAATCTGATTTTCAATGGATATGTCTATTCGTTTTTTAATGTTGTAGAAGCTAGTTACATTTTTATGATTGACCATATGACCTAAATAAACCAGATAAGAATGCAGTTCTAATTTTATTGTATTCTGATCTGAAAAACATACATTCTTTTATACATACAGTGCACCCATTATTTCTTGAAAAAGGTACAGCACATTTTTTATAATCAATACATTGCTTGGAACCATCTTCAAATGTCACAGTTTCTTTATATATAGCACCTCCCGGACATTTCTTAACACATCGATTACATGTTTTACAAAAATCATTAATCCAAAGATGGTCATTATGATCCTCTATCGGTAAATTCTCAATATCGGTATAGACTGCAGCCAGCCTTAAAGACGGTCCTTGAATTGAACTAATTAACATGCCATGTTTTCCAATAACGCCCATTCCTGCTTTTTGAGCCAATAGAGGGTAATTCACTTCTCCACCCAATGAGGGTCCAGCTGCTGCATTATAACCTCTATCATTAAGAAAATCTTTTATTCGATTAACTTGAACACATAACTCATAATAGGTCCTAAAGATTTCTTTTTCGGCACCTTTCGAAGGTGCAGTATTGATAATATTCGGGTTCATTTCCATCACTAACACTACTGCGTTTGGATAGATAATCAGTTTATCATCAAAAATATAGGAAGGATCAACCTTCGCAAATCCAATATCGCTTGCTCCTAATTTTCTGGCTAATTCTTTCATATCTTCCAAATCTTTTGTGGTGATTTCCTTTATGGGATTTTGAGGCTGCTTATATAGCTCTTTATAAGTTTTTCGCATTTGTTTAAGCGAACCTAACATATACTTATATAGATTTGGTAATGATTTGGCCTTGGTTTTAATGCTTCCATACTCTAAAACAATTTGAGGCACATTTAGCCCCACATGGGCATTCTCACTTGGACTTATATATGGCCGACTTTTATCAACGTGTTTGTTGATATTTGGCATTATTGACTTGATATCCATGGTCTGCTCCTTTCTATCATCTAACCCTATTCAATCAAACCTTCCACTAAATCTTTTGAATTTTGGTTTAAAAGCAGCAAATACTTGTAAAATGAATTAATATCTTCATTTTTAAAACCTTTAAACAACTCATCTTGTGCCTTTATTTTTACATCCATCAAAGAATCTACTATTTTCTCCCCTTTTTCTGTAATATAGCAGAGGGTATTTCTCCTGTCTTTCGCATCTGCCTCTCTTCTTATAAAACCATCATCCTCAAGAATTTTAAGTGCTTTTGTCACACTTGCTTTTCCGACATTTATTAATCTGGCCAATTCCAACTGGTTGATGCCCGGACTGCTGAATATATGAAGAAAATATTCATATTGACCCTGTTTAATCCCATGCTTTTCAACTTTCGAGCTAATAAAAAAATTTACATTTGCTGTGATTCCTCTAATCAATACACCCAATTCGTTTCCTCTCATAAGTTTACCTTTCATAATTCATTAACATTTTTTTAATTCACCTATGAACCAGATAGTGTTATGTCAGTTCTGTTTTTTCATAACGTTTTTTAATTTACTATAAGCATCCGCTCCACTTGAAAAAGGGCATACTCTAAGACATATACTACATCCAACTGTTCGCCTGTGCATTGAATGGCATTTTTCCATATCAGACGCTTTTTTATGTTGACCGATACCTTCAATATATTTCTCAACATTAATCGATTCATCATAAATGGCACCTGTTGGACATTCTCTTACACATCTTTTACAAGTATTACAAAAATCCTGTATCCACCTATGCTCATCATTGTCTGTATACTCAAAAATTTTATTCTGGATTAATATTGCTGAAATACGAAGTCTTGATCCGAACTCTTTATTTATAACATTACCACTTTTCGAAAATCCTCCTAGCCCTGATTTCACAGCAAGCTGCGGAAGGTTAACATCTCCTCCTGCAGGATGGATAGTCTGGCATTTCACTAGGTGTTTAGCTCGTAATATGCTGGCTATTTCATTAGTGACAGCACCTAATTCTGCATAAATTCTCATCACTTCAGCTCCTGCTTCCTGAAATGGTGCTTTGTCAATTTTATCTTTTTGCATCTCTTGAATAAAAACTAATGCATACTCAAATAAAACAGGACGTGATAAGAAAACTGATTCTATAGGTATTTTGGTGTATCCAATTCTTACATCAGGATATTTTTCTTTCAAATATCTTATGATTTCAGCATAAAGTTCCTCATTGGGATAACTCTCAACCAAACACTTGTTATTTTCTATATATCCTGTTTTCTTTATTTCTTTCAAATAGGGTCTGCAATCTGTTGATGCTCTAAACAATCCCACAAATAGTTTCTTCATATTATCTGATTTACTAAACATGGATGTAAATGCAGGTTCATATTTATGTTTCATTTCTTCTGATTTAAACTCTGTTTTCTGAATGAATTTAAAGTGTTCTCCTATTTGATTGAATCCTTGCATTACTGCATCATCATAAGGGAATACTACGTTTTTAGCATACTTGTATAATATTTTGTGACGTAATTTTTCATTGGGTACTCCCGGTCCGAAGTATTTGATTTTCCTTCTTTTTTTGGCATCCATTTTATCCTCTTCTACTCCTTAACTTTATTCTTTGCAAAACCAGACTTGATCTTTTCATAATTACCGCAAGTAAAAGGACATTCTTTGATACATACACCACAGCCATATTTCATAAATCCTTTACTGCATTTTTCGTAGTCAATTCTGGTAGGATTAACTCCATCTAAAATAACAGGTTTTTCATAAATCGCTCCTTCTGGGCATTTTTTTATACATTTGCCGCACTTTTCGCAAAAATCTCTAATCCATGTCATGTCCTCTGTGTATTTTATAAAATCGCCAAGATTTTCTATATTAGTGTATACAACCGAAATTCTGTTGCAAGCACCATTGCTTTTAGTTATTGCCATGCTATGTCGGCCTGTTACAGCTATTCCTGCCCATTCGGCTGCCATTGAATAGTCAAGCTGTCCACCCATCGAGTGGTTCGGACTTGCGCCAAAACCAATATTTTGGAGAAATTTTGCAACTTTATTAGCGATGTTTCCAGTAACAGCATATACTCTTGCAACTTCAAGTTGACACTCAATGCTTGGAACATCTGCAAAAGCGTTTTTATCCATAGACGATGAAAATACTAAAGCGTATTTATATGGAACACCACATTCTTTGAATATTTTTTCAGGTGTAACCTCAAAAAATCCAAAATCATCTACTTGTAGTTTTGTTATAAAATGAGCCAATTCATCAAAACTTTTCTTTGATATTTTGCTTTTTGTAGGCGTAATAATTTTCTTGATTAGCTTAACCGTTTCCCATAAAGTATATGGAAGCAAATATAATTTTTTAATGTTTTTTACAATAGCAATTATATCTTGCTTTCTAAAATCTGGTTTACGCCCTTCCACATATAGTCTTTTCTTAGGAGAATTATCATTCGAATAAATTTTTGCATATTTATTTAGTTCAATCTTCTGTGGTTCAACAACCTTGTTTAAACTTAATCCCATATTGACCATCCTTTACATCTTCAAATAGTATACCAGTCAACTATATATGATTATATGCTTTTTTAGTTTGCCTGTCAACTATTCATCCATTACAATAGTGACAAATAAAAAGCCACAGACAGCGATGCTCATCACACCATTGTTTGCGGCTTAAATCATATATAAAATTTATATTTATTGCATTATTTCCATGGAAGCCTATATTCTAACTTACTATTATAATGAACCATTACTCTTGTTCGGATTTGCTGCATTGCTGGCTTTTATTGGGTTTACATGTACAATCTGCTTGTCTGCCTTTGGCTCCATATTCAAATTATTATTTTCTGAGTATTCTAAAACAACAAATACTATAATGGCGCTCTTAAAAGTGTATTGTGCTATTTCACTATTTTTATAATGGCAGCGAAAGCCTGCCTTGACTGATTGAACAGCACCTTAAATAATTGATACTTCATTTTACTTAGAGATCAAATTTCTCATTTATCTCTTGGCTAATCATCATTCTGTCAATAGTCATATACTATGATTAGCTTTTCTCATACTTTTCTCTAGCAGCGACTTTACCACACAACCGATTCAAATCATAACATCTAAATCGACCACTGCAAGCCGATGTTATCTAATTCGACCACACGCAAACCCATGTTATCTAAATCGCTCTGTCACGTTTAAAATCATGCCTTTGGACTTGTTCCCACGAACAGATATTTTTACGATTTCAACACTTCGAATTCTCACTCTCAAACTCCGGAAAGCCTCTATTTCAAGGCTGTTCTTCACTCCTACTATTTTACCCTTGACATCAATACTACCGTCTCAACGTGGAACGATAGCATCAGATTGATGTCGAGTATGTGTTTTTAGTTTTGTCCGTTCGTGGAAATATGTCGATAGCCATTTTTAGGGTCGTTTCCGTTCGTGGAAACATATCAACATTATATTGCAACTTTTGTTCGTTCTTGGGAACATGTCGATAATTCGCACATTTGTGGCTGCCATTCAATTATCCACCCAATTCCCGTATTGCTTCATCTTCATTAGCTACATCTGCCGTTTGCGGCTTCGGTAAATAGTAATACTTACCTTCCTTAATGATAAGTTCCACATCTTCAGCATAGACATCCCTCGGCTGTTCCGCTTTTCCAATTATGTGGTTGGCTTGAGAGGCTATCTCATGGGCTATAGTTTTCTTGATAGCTTTATAATTGTGCTTTTCGTCTATCCAACCCAGCGGAATCGAAATCACAGCTTTAATACCTGTCTTTGCAACCCGTTCCTTACTCAAATCAATCCTTAACGCATCGACCTGCTTGCTGTGCCATTCGCTAAGAAGTGTTCGGGTTTGCACCGACATCTCTGTGTATTTATTGTAAAGAGCGTAGCTTTGTTCAGTTGATATAGTGCATTTCCCCAATAAATACGTTAGCTTGCTGATTTCTTCAAGAACTGCTGCTAACACATCTTGAAACCCTACTAAGGTTTTTAACTCCTCAACTACGGACTCGTATTCTTTATAGTCGGGGTTGGGGTTCTTTTTCATAATGTCAGTTATCGTAATATTCACTTGACCCAAGAGTTCGGTTGCGGTAGCCTTTATACCCTCTAAGGCAGAAAGTTTAAGTTTTCGCTGACTGTCGTCCTCCAATATCTCTGTGCTAAACTGAGAAATCTCGCCGACGAGGGTTATCACGGACAAGATTCGGCTCTTAAACTCTCTATCTTGAAAGTCACTGATTTTACTGATGCTCTTCGTCAATGCTTCTAACTTGGAATCGATTAAGGACATATAGTATTGACCGACAACCAGAGAGGCAACATTCATCACATTGGCCGCCACGTTTGCTACCTTGGCGGTTTTCGCAATGTTCGCTGGAACAACTTCACTCGCTTTCTGTGCCGTCACAGGGACAAGATTTGCTTGACCTTTTATTCCTTTTGCACCGTGAAAAATAGCCCGCTTTGCACCTTCCATTGCTTGGGAATCAGTAAGTTTGGCACCGGCAGGAATAACAGCCCTATAAATATTTCCAGATTGCAGTGTTTGGTTAGCCTTTTGTACCGCGACGTTTGCAGCTTTTGCGGTTTGTTGCAATGCAGCGTTCGCGGCATTGGATGTCAGTGTTCTGCTTGCTATTTCGGCAACAGCAGGAAGCGTCTGTGATATGCGGGCAACTACCGAGCGGTCTTTGATTTCGACCAGACTGTTTTCATCAATCTGCGTTGTCGTAGGTAGGAGTTCAATTGGTATAGATAATTCTCCGACATGCTTTCCCGTAGCTGCCAACATATCGGTTGGCATAGCTCGCTCTGTGCTTTCAGCATTGCTAAGAACAGAGCTTGTCCTTTTTCGCAAGAAAACAACCACAACCGCGATTGCGGTTATGGCAATTACCACTAATGCTATCGGCAATATGTATTCCATCGCATATTACTCCTGTCTTTAGGTCTTAAATTTCGGCTTAATCAGGTCATAACTTCGACCAATCATTCTCTTCATCTCATCCTCCGGCACGTTGCCGCCGACCTTAACCGTGTTCCAATGTTCCTTGTTCATGTGGTAGGCGGGCGTGATGTCCTCAAATGCCTGCCGCATGATATCCGCTTCAAACGGGTCACATTTTAGGTTGACGCACAGCTTGCTGTGCCGCTCGTAAATCAACGCAAAGGACTTCTTATTTATCTTGTGCCGCATAACTGTCCACGCACCTGCGTCCGCTATATCGTCAAATGGGTAATCCTCGTAAGCAGCGGGGAATGTAAGGCAGAAATCGATGAGGTCTTGTCGGGTCATACACTTTCGTCCTCCACTCCAATTTGACAGCGTACCGTGTAGTTGTCTCCCGTGATGCTAAATTTCGAATTGCAAAAACGATCTTCGCCATCAGCATAATTAAACAAATCTGAGAGTCGATAGATTTTACGTTCGTCCTCGCTCATTACAGCGGTCACCAAAACCACCTCATATTGTTGCGGGTGTTCTTCTGCAAAGTTCAATTCATTTTCTGTAATTACAAATGTAATTCCCGTCCCCGCAGTGGACTTAATTTCAACATAAATGGTTTCGCCGTTTGCGTTGGAATACTTAAGGTCGTAACCCAAACCGCCGATACCATCAGGATTGATTCCTTCTTTTTTTGCGTTTTCCGAAACCCACATAACATTCTTGAAGGTTGATTTCATTTCTTCATAAACGAGTTTTTCAGCAAAGGCTCCCCAATCTGAAATATTTCGTTCTCGCTTCATTCCAGCCATGCGGCTTCCATTACGCACTGTGTGACCAGTGTTATTGGCGGAGTTGTTCGGCGGAGCAACAACCTTAACCGATATTATAGGTGCGGAAGCTACGGAAGCTGTATTAAAAATCCTCGTTTCTTGTGCTTGTGCATTGTCAATGTCAGTCTTTCTGGCATTATAAGCCTTGTTCAATTCTTCAAGATTACCAAAGTACAATAAACTCTCCAACTCCGAATCAACGAGCATATCATTTACAATTGACATATCCTTATCTTGCACAAAGATTTCCTTATTCGCTTTCCAAGCCATGTTTGCGTCCTCTTCAGACTCTGACGAAATCACACTCCCAAACTGTTGTGAAAACTCAGCTTCCCAATCGTAATTAATGCTATTTGCAGGGTTAAAAGCGAATGTCTTGTATTTATCCAATTGCTTTAAGAATGTGCGTTGCACGCTAACAGGCTCGTTTTTAAGCATTGCAAACAATCCGTTTTTATATGAATTACTTTCATCATTTGCCCGTTTTTGTAAACACTCAAGATAAAAAGGAGTCAAGTCTACGATGACCTCGGATTTTTCATTGAAATCATCAACATCAACTTTTAAGCCGCGTAAGACATTAATAAGTGACACTGCATTTGCCGTTGAGTTAAAATCAGCAAAATTTATAGAGTCAATGTCAGGTTCAATTGATGCAGTGCTGTCCTCACCAGCAATAAGAATGCAAGCCGAAAGAAACATTTCTTTTTCTGATTGTGTACGATTGAGGATATCACGAGACCTTTCGAGAATGCTTAAATCATCATAATCGTGCAAGATTAAAGCGTTCCGATTGTGCGGTTCCTTCTCATATAAGGAGCGTACATATCCGAAAAGAGTGTCGTCCTGAATATCAATAGCCGTCATAAAAAGTTCAGCAATTGCGGAACAGAAGTCCACATTACTTTTTAGCTGTTTCAAACTTCCACCATTTCTTGGAGTCTGAACATAAACACAGTTTCTACCCCTGATATATGAACTGTCAGCTAATACAACCTCGCCTTTTCCGTAGTCGGCTTTTATGTAGGTACACAAACGAACCTTCAACGCCTTCACGGTAGAGATTTCACTTTGCTTTGCAGTATCGACACGCGAGCAAAAAGCATAACAAATGAAATCGTTAAAATCTTGTTCAAAGGCAATGCTCTCTGGGTGAATGGCTGGCTCTCCGATTACAGACCCCTTGACCTTTAATGGCGACACGCCAAAATATCTCTTGATATTTTCTTGGCTTTGTCTGCTTGGTATGGCAATCAAGTTAAAGTCCTTTAGTATTTCACGACTTACCGTCTTTTCATTGAGATAGTGAACATCCTTTATTGCCACATATGTTTTTGAGGATTTACAATACACATTTCCACTTTGTAAAAACTCGCGACATTTTGCGTTATTAGGATCGAAGTTCCTCAGACCACCTGACTTTAAAATAGATGTATAAAGAGCCTTGCTTATCTCGCCACCTTCATCAGCTTCAGGCAATGCCAATAACAATGAATATAGCGTTCCTGTGTCTAAGTCTGAATAGTCTGATGCAACGCCTATCTGCTCCAAAATATCCTGGACGGCATTTGTTTCTGCGATTCTGCGGTTATGATTGTCGATAAAGAAGTCCAAATTAGGCGCGACAACTATGGGAGCAAATAATGTGCCAATTTTACTCACAAACAAACATTGCTTCGGAGAATATCGGACACCCTCAACCTCTATCCAATTGCTTGTTGCAAAGGTAAAACGAAGGTGCGAAGCTAACTGCTCGCCGCTGATAGCTCTAAATTTTTGTTGATATAAATTATCGACGTAAGCACGGCTTGTGCTTGGCTCATAATCAGATAGCAATTGTCGGAGATTCTCATCATGTCGAATCCAATCAATTATGCTTTTGGTATTTGCTTTCTCAAGAATTTCATCAAGACGTTCAACCGTAACAATTTCTACGTATCTGAGAGTTGCACTGCGAAATTCCTGTTCGTTATGATACCGGTTGTCCTCTGCGAGCAGCGGGTATTTTTTTATACTTGTATATATGAGTTCTCTATAAGCCTCTGGTATTGAACGAATTGTTATTTTAGTTTTTCGCGGGAACTGGGCAACGCCTAACGCCGACAAAAATTCTCTATACTGCTGTTTTGTCAATTCGGTTAAGGCTATTCGCTTGGGTATTGAAACAAAAAGGCCATCGTTGCTATCAAACAAATTTTCAGTTACTTCATTATCGAACTCTTTCCCGAAATATAATTCGTTTGCGTTTTTCGCTTCGCCTTTACGATTTATCAATGGAATCGTCGTTAATGCAGACATTTCGTTTTTCAAAACGTTGGCTTTCCATAGCTTCCATAACCACTCGACAGTGTCTTCATAGCACCCTCTGGTTTTCTTACTCGTTTGGTGTGCACGGCTTCTTAAGCGAGATATGACCGCGTTAATAATGTTTCCAAGGTTATATTCACGAACATTGAATTTCGAGAGTTCAATGGCAAGGCCTCTCAATGTGTTTTCTTTCCCCTGCAAGTCGCGTAAAGCACTCACGAGGTCTTTATTCATGAAAACGATTTTCGTAAAATCAGGTGGAGAAGAAAAGTCAACAGTTTCTGCTGGTAAGAATACTTGTTGACCATTGGTTACAGCATTGCCGCTACTATCCAATACAAAATGAGGCTTATTCTCTGAGGAAATCTCGTTACGGTACTCATTGATAAACGTAAGCCATAAAGCTGCCCTCTCTCGGATTTGAAGAGTCGGTAAAATAGAATTGATTCCCGTCGTTATCTCACTGTATTGATACCGCATACCTACTTTTCTATGCTTTGCAATGGATTTAATCATCGTTCTTATCGCAGTATTATCCGTTGGAGGCATTAGTGACGAGAATGCATCTCCACTTAAAAAATCCGCAATATTGCTATCATAGAATCGCGGTTTTTCAGCAAATGTAATATATTTGTTGCCCACAGTAGGAAAAACATTGCTCGCAGCAACTGCTTCAAGATAATAGTCTTTGATAACGAAGTCGTCCCAACTCAAGTCAATTGGGAAATCCCCTACCGTTGATAGCAAGGCGAGCGGGGCGTAATTAATGCTTTCAGTGGTTGTTATCAATGCAAGATCAACAAGCGTATCACAAATAACTTTGAGTATATGCTTATTAGCCTCTGTTTCATCGAGGTGGTTTCTGTCTGCATTTAAGTCAAACGTTGCATGAGCGAGAGCATGGACAGGAAATTGTACCTTTGTCTTGAAATAGCTGTATAAAACGTCCGGAACAACAGACATATCCTCTTTGTAGGCGACCATCACGCCATATTTTTGTTTCTTAAAACTGCCCTCTCGGGATAGGATAGACCAATTGTCGGTTTCAACGGTTTCGCCATTTCTGTTTGTCATAATATGTATATCGATAATACCATTTTCACGTTTGGAAGGGTTTTTTTTATAAACAAAAACATTCCCACTATATTCTATCGTCAGTTTCTCCAGCTTCTCTAAAAACAGAAGGGTTTTTGAATTGATTTGTTGTAGCTGACCAATAACTTTTCCAACAACATCAGATTTCAATTCGACCTCGATTACTGTGTCATATTCTTTATTATGCAAGGGCGAAATTAATCGAGGAGCAACAAGTGTCGCAATCTGCACATCATCATATGTTTTACAAAACTCAGCAACATCATCATTTTCAAGCAATTCAACCAGCGTTTCACGAGCATAGAATTCGGAAAATTCAACGGACAAATCACCACTATAAATGCGGACACGGTCTGCCCAGTTTAGTATGGAACGAAACCCAGTACCTTTATTGCCGATATATTCATTTTTGTTGTGCTTCGGGCTGAGATTTGAATACATCAATGAAATAAAACCATCAAAAGTGAATACGCTTCCATTATTGCTTATTATCAGTATATTATCTTTCAAAACAATAGAAACAGAGCGGTCATCTGTACCGCCGAGTTCGTCGACTGCGTTTTGAAGCAGTTCTAATAGTTCCCGACCATGATAACCGCGAATTTCAGCCGTTTCTTTTCTGTAATCCGATAATATAAGGTTAGGGTCAAGAATATAACCTTTTTTCCTAATCTCTATTTGACGTGCCACTTTATCGTTCATTTATACGTTCTCCAAACCCTTTTTTACCGTTCTTTTATTGATATTAACGCTCACAGAACATCCTGCATTTCCCACTGAGCGGACAGCCCTCGCAGAACGGCTTCTTCCAGTAATGCTCCTTAGCATTTATCGCGCTAAGTGAGCAGTTTATAATCATATATTTTGGTTTAAATTTTCGGCTGTTCGGAAGTGCCCCCCGGCTTATATGTCGAGTTAAAAACCATATCAAGCAGCCACTTCTTAAAAGACTGATTGTTGCTGTTTCTCATATCATCTTGAAATGCGGTATACAATTCCATTCCGCTCGACATGGTTTTCAAAATCGCTTCAAAGACGGCGCGGTCGCTTTCATCACGGGCATTCTGGGCATCCGAATAACGCATAGCATTCTTATATGCCTCATCCTGTTTTACGATATCCGGCAAGTCTGCGATTTGCTTCCTGATTTTATCTTCGTCCGTCCAGTCGCAGTTACCCCATATATCATGAAATGTAGCGATGATATTGGACAGGGTATCCATCTCTGGCACTGGAATGCCAACGTCGGTCTCTACAGGGATAGCATCGATTTCTGCATCCTCGTCTGCAAGACGAATAGCTACGGTTTCTTGTGCCACAACACGGTAGCTTTCAAGGTCCACATCCTCTATGATTCTTCTTATATCATTATCGTCAGATTCGGGACTTGGCAACTTTGAGACAAGTAGGTTTAAAAAGATAGACAGCTTCTCCCAATCTTGCGAACCATACGGCAGTATAGCAGAGAGAAAGTTATAGGTGCGCACAAAGGTCTTGGCACTACTTTTGAAGGCAATTTGGTCTTCAAGATCGAGTGCCCTATAATTTTCCACACAAGCATCTATAATTGGGTCAAGTTTATCTCGCTCCGCATTGTTCAGATACAGACCTACGAAGGTATCAATCTGTTGCTGTGTATAGACTTGCATCGGTTCCATTGTTTCAATAAGATCGTTCAGCTTGTTGGCGTCGGTTTCTCCAGAGAGGACAGTGGTCTTATAATAACGTTCAAACGCATTCTGAATATCAGTAGGGTCATTTGCAAAATCCAGAACAAAAACATCATTCTTGCCGCTACAGCACCTGTTAAGGCGAGAAAGGGTCTGAACAGCCTTGATGTCCGCCAACCCCTTGTCCACATACATTGTGTGAAGCAGCGGTTCATCATAGCCCGTCTGGAATTTATCTGCGACCACAAGAATGCGATAGGGATCGCGCTTAAATTTTTTCTCAATCTGTGCACTTGGAAACCCATTGATTTTTGCCTCGTTCAGGGTTTCTCCGTTGTAGTTTGAATCTCCAGAGAATGCAATTACCGCCTTGTACTGACTTCTTCTCTCATTCAGCGCTTTGGTAATTGCCATATAATATTCGATAGCTCGGTGAATGCTGCTGGTTACAACCATAGCACGTCCTTGCCCGTTAATCTTGTTCTTGACCGAGTTGTGGAAATGCTCCACGATTATACCCGCTTTTTCTTTGATGGCATATTCCTGATTTTCAACATATGTCCGTAAAATGCTTTGCGCCCGCTTTTTATCAAAGAGCGGGTCATCTTCAGCCGTTTTCACAATGTGATAAAAACTATGATATGGTGTATAATATTTCAGAACATCAAGAATGAACTTTTCCTCAATGGCCTGTTTCATCGTATAAATATAGTGAGGCTCAGATTTCTTTGTGCCGTCCTCGTTTAATATAGAATTACCGTTTCCGTCTACAACGGTCTTGCCAAACATTTCTAAGGTTTTGTTTTTTGGCGTTGCAGTAAAAGCAAAGTAGCTGGCGTTCCTCGCCATCCGCTTTCCTTCAATTAGGCTGTTGATTTTATCCTCCAGTTCGTCATTATCATTGTAAACATTACCGGAAAGGACGATGTTCATCTTAGCAGATAGACTTCCGTTCTGGCTGGAATGCGCCTCATCAATGATGATGGCAAATTTCTTATTCTTGTGAACATCGGTAATATCACCCAAAATAAACTGAAATTTATGTACGATCGTAATAATTACGCGCTTGCCTTCGTCTAAAAGCCGTCGCAGCTCCGAAGAGTCTTTTGCCCAGCCGACTGTGGCGGATACCTGCATAAACTGATGAATAGTGTTCTTTATCTGCTTATCAAGGTTGATACGATCGGTAACGACAATGACGGTGTCAAACACTTGCCCGTCTGCGTTCTTCAGCGTAACGAGCTGGTGAGCAAGCCATGCGATAGAATTGGATTTGCCGGAACCAGCGCTGTGCTGAATGAGATAACGATGCCCCGCCCCGTCTCTTGATGCATCGAATAGCAGCGATTTTACGACATTCAGCTGATGATAACGCGGGAATATTTGCTTATAGTACTTTTTCCCAGTATCCTCGTCCTTTTCTTCTACAACCTGAGCATAATTTTCAAGAATATTCGACAGTTCTGCTTTTGTCAGAATATCCTTCCAGAGGTAATCCGTTTTTATGCCTTCTGGATTTGGAGGATTTCCGGCGCCGTCATTATAACCCTTGTTAAATGGTAGGAAGAAGGATCTGTCACCCTTCAGTTCTGTACACATACGGATTTCGTTATCATCTACAGCGAAATGCACCAGGCAACGTTTGAAGCTGAAAATCAGCTCCGAGGGCAGCCTGTCTTTTTTATATTGAGCTTCCGCATCTGATGCGTTTTGCTTTGTGAACTGATTTTTCAACTCAAAGGTCATAATGGGAAGACCGTTGATGAACAGAGCCATATCCAGGGCAAGGCGACCATACTCTTTGGAATACTGTAGCTGCCGTGTGACACTAAAAATGTTCTTGTTATACAAGGCTTCTGCCTCACGGTTTCCAGCAGAAGGCAGAACCATGTACAATTCCAAAGTACGATGCTTGTATTTAAAACCTTTACGTAAAATCTCGACAACGCCGGAATCGGACAGCTTTTTGCTGAGACGGTCAAGAAACTTCTTCTTTTCCGCATCCGATTCCAGAATGCGCAGTTCGTCTATATATTCCTTCTGTGTATCATTTAAAAATCGGAACAGTCGCGTTTCGTCAATAGCATACTCCTGATTGTAATCAGTGCTTGTCCCTTGCTCGTAATTATTTTGGGTTACGAGCCAATTGACAATAAGGGTTTCAAAGCCATTTTCCCTGGTATTGGTGGGCATTATTCATCAACCTCCTCATCTGAAGTTTCATCGATTTCCCCCTCGGATTCTTCATCCGGCTCTTCTTCGTCTATGATATCATCAGCTTCCGGCTCATATTGCGGAACTTCGACATTTCGGACATCCACTTTGCCGGTCACAACGTCTGAGATGGTTCTGGTACGGAGTTCTTGAACACAAGATATTTCTTTATAAAGAGCATCAATCAATGCATCAATTTCTGCAGTTTTTGAGGGAATTGACTTAAGAATTTCCTTCTGTTCTTCCTCAGGAGGAACAAAAAACGGAATATGCTTCATTTTTTGCATCGACAAATCCCACTGTCCAATGCGTATTCCGTCCGAAAATTGAGCGAAGAAATTTACATAAACGCGGCTACGCATTGCAAAATGAAAGAATTCCTTGTTAGGAAAACGTAAATTAAAAACAAAATATGCAGGACTAACAATGCCATCATATTCTGAAACCCCATATGAGCCTTGCCACGCCTTCATTTTATTTATTACAAACTGTCCCTTGCGAACCAGCTTATATCCACTCAAATCATCAGGGATATAATTGTGATTAGTATCATAATTGTCGACATCACGTTGTATGACTCCTTGCTCTCTGGTTACAGATAAAAGTAGCATTTCTGGATGATTTTTTTCACTGACTGAAAATAGAAACTGCCTTAATGAGCAGATATTCCAGTGAGCTGGAATCTGTGGCAACCATTCTATACCGGTGTCTTTCATTGGTACGTCATCATGAAGACCACGAGTTACAGCTCGATTTACAATAGCTTTTTTGAGTTCAAGTAATCGTCTGATTTCACGCTTTTTCTCCTTGATGAAATGCACCATCTCCGCGATTTTCCAATCAAGGAAACGGACAATCTGGTCTTGTTCTGGACGTGGCGGGGTGGCTAAGACTGTTCTCTTTAAGTAAGGAACAAATATCTGCCTTTGTATTGAACCAACACCCTTTGAAGCTAAAACGAACTGGTCAACCACGTCTTTATCACGAACCATATAATTTAAAAAATCAGAATTGATTTCAGTACGAGGCTTTAGAATATAGTATGCAGGGCTTATGATTCCACGATATTTAGAAACGCCAACAGATCCACGCCAAGCCTGTTGGTTGTTTAATACGAAATCACCGACTTCTACCAACTGATACTTTGACATATCCTCGCTTGGCTTATGAACCTGTTTTTGGGAAGTAGAAGCGTAACTAACGACCCCTTTATCCAAAAATACCGACAAGAGTTCTTCATCAGAATTATTTTGAACGGATGTAAACTTAAACATCCAAGATAAACGATTTTCTTGCCAATGCGCTGGGATGCTTCGTTCAAATGGGGACATAGATGTTTTATAGTCACAATATGGACGTAACATTCAGTTGACACCTCCTATAATAGAGGCAAGCAAGCCATCCGTACTTGCTTCAATCGCTTGAATGTCAGCAATAATATCAGTAGGTTCACGCAGTTCAACGGGCTTATAAAAATACTTCGTGAAGCTGAGTTCATATCCAAGAACGACCGATTTCTCATCCACCCATGCATCCGGCACATAGGGCTTGACTTCGGCTTCAAAGAAAGCGTTGATGCCTCCAGCATAGGTAAGTGGTATTTGTTCGGTATCACCCAGGTTTTTGTCAATCTCTGGCTTACCATCCTTATCCAGAACAGGTTCGGCATTCTCGTCAACTTTAGTGAAATAGGTACGGATGGTTTTCAGTCGTTTTGACGTAAGACGAACGTTTTCATTATCTGCCAAAGTGGACAGCTTTTTTATGAATACATTAAAATCCATAAGCGGTGTGCTTCCGAGCTTTTCTTGTGCTTTAAGCATCAATGCGTTGAGTTCATCATCCTTTTCTTTTTTCAGTAATTCGAGGTTGGCAACGCTAATTTCTACAGCTAAACGTAGCGGGCGTGCAATACCCACCGACCAATAGCCAAACTCCTCATTATCAAAAACCTTACTGAACCGCTCGTCAGCATCTGTAAACGCGAGGTAAAGATCAATAATCTGTTTTCTGATGTCCAAGTCCACTTCACAGTTTTTGCTTCCGAGGTTTTTGCGCAGCGAGGATTTCATTAAGGTTGCGTCAATAAGTTGTACTTTGCCTTTACGCTTTATATCCTTTTTATTAGTTACAACCCACAGGAAAGTGCCGATGCCAGTGTTATAAAACATATTCTCCGGCAGTGCCACAATTGTTTCAAGCATATCTTGTTCAATAATGTATCTTCTGAGATTGCTCGGGCCACTCCCGGCTTTACCTGTAAACAGTGACGAACCGTTATGTACTTCCACAATACGGCTTCCCAAATCGGTGGAAGTTTTCATTTTGTTGATATTATTTGCAAGAAACAGCATCTGTGGGTCGCCAATATCGGGGATAAGAGAATATTCTGGGTCTCCAGCATATTCAATGATAAATCGGGGATCTGTAATATCTTCCTTTTTAATATTGCCCCATGCTTTTAACTCAGATTTCCATGATGTGCCGAAGGGAGGATTAGAAAGCATAAAGTCAAATTCCTCACGTGCAAATTTGTCATCGGAAATCGTAGAGCCAAACCGAATATTGTTTGCCTGCGCACCCTCACCTTTTACAAGCATATCGGCGCGGGCAATAGCATAAGTTTCATCAGCATTTTCTTGTCCGAATAGTTTGATAGATACATTCTTTTGCCGTCTTGCTGCCAACAGCTTTATATGATCCTCACCCACAGTCAGCATGCCGCCTGTTCCACAGGCTCCATCGTAAATACGATAGGTTGTGCTTTGAATCTTGTCCTGAACGGGAATGAACGCAAGGTCTGCCATCAGTTCAACAATATCTCTCGGTGTAAAATGACGTCCGGCGTCGGTTACGTTCGTTTCCTCATTGAACATACGGATAACTTCTTCAAAGAGAGACCCCATTGTATGATTATCCAGTTCCTCAATACGAACACTACCGTCTTCATTAAAGACAGGTTTATTGCTGAAGTTATATCGCGGATCAACAAATTTTTCTATGAGTAGACCCAGACGATCTTGTTCGGAGAGCCTGTCAATCTCATTTCTGATTTTAAACTTGTTAAGGATTTCCTGCACATTCTGAGAAAATCCGTCTAAATAGTTATTAAAATCTCGCTTGAGTTGCTGTTGATTGGTTCTTGATTTTAAATCGGTCAAAGTGTAGTCACATTTATTAACAAACGCCTGACCTGCAATAGCACATAAAGCCGGGTCCAAATCGACCGAAAGACCTTTTTTCTCATATTCTTTTTTCGCTTTAATAACATCATCGTGCTTCTCTTCTAAAACCGCATCAAAACGACGGATAACAAAAAACGGAAGAATAATTTTACGGTAGTCGCCAACGTCGTAAACGTCAACAAGACAATCGTTGGCGATCCCCCAAATAAATGCCTTTAAAGAATTATAAGTAGCCTGGTTCATAATATTTAATCTCCTAATCTGTATTTTTTTTGCAACCTTTTAGTTATTCGCTTTTATCATTCATCATTTCCATGATGTCTCCAACATCACACTCCAAGACTTTGCATATTTTCGCAAGAATGTCGGTGCTAACGTTTTCGTCTTTCCCTAACTTGGCAAGAGTCGTCGTACTAATGCCAGTTGCCATCCGCAGGTCTTTCTTTTTCATATTTTTATCGATTAACAGCTTCCAAAGTTTTTTATAGCTCACTGCCATGCTCATACCTCGCTTTCAATTGCATTGTGAATTACATACAATTCGCATAACTCAACATATAGTATATCAAGCAAATTCGAAATAATCAACATTTTGTCTGAATAATAAGAAAAATAATTTGATATATCGCATCATTTGTGCCAATTCCTCTCGGTGGCAATGCAATGGAACTAAAAATATTTATTAACTTTACTTGTTCTATTGACAGGGGTATCATGACTGTGTATAATAGTGTTAGAATTAAGCGAACATGCTTGTTCAATACAAGGAGGTACCAATATGGACGCAAAATTTGGTGAATATGTAAAAGCCAAAAGGTTAGAGAAGGACGTCAACCTCAGAAAATTGGCGGAAATACTCGGCATCGTTCCCGCCTACATGAGTGACATTGAGAAAGGAAGACGCTATCCACCGGACAGGGAGAAAATTTATAAAATTGCCGAAGCCTTGTCTCTTAACGATGATGAAACGAATGAGATGTTTGACCTTGCGGCACTTGCAAAAGAGAACTCTATCTCTCCTGATTTGCCAGAGTATATTATGGGAACTGAAAAAGCACGTGTTGCTTTGAGAATGGCTCGTGATATAAATGCAGATGACAAAGATTGGCTGAAAATAATCGAGATGTTGGAAGCAAAGGAAAAAGGAGACGCAAATCATTGATATATTACCAGTATTCGCCTTCTCAACTTGAAGCAAAAGCCATCGAGCTGACACAATGTTTTGACAATGAACGACTTATCTATCCAAAGTGCATTGATGTTTATGATGTAGTTGATTTTATCGGTTGTACACCAGACTGGGTATACCTTACCCCGAACCAGTCTTATCTCGGCTTGACTGCGTATAACGACGGTTATTGGTGGGCATGGCCTAAACCATACTATGAAGAAGGCATGTTCCCTACTAAGATTGCTGTTTCTTCGGGAACTATACTGATTGACCGAACCATAAGCGAAGGCGATAATCGTGGGATTGAAAACTTCACGGTTATACACGAATGCTTTCATCAAATACTACATCCTCGATGTTTTCGGAACAAATCGGCAAACTATCAGCATTTCTGCCAGAAGAAAGACTTCCGTGCCGAATCTGAAAACCGAAATAATATAACAGCAATTGAGCGCATTGAGGCTCAGGCAAATTACTGTACTGCTGCGTTTTTGATGCCTAAGTCAGCCTTAGAAGCGGTCTTTATGGAGAAAATGGAGCTGTCGTCTTTGCCTTCCTTGCCTATAAAAATCAACTGGAAAATCGATAGCATCATCGGAGAAATGGCAACTTTATTCAGCGTAAACTACTCACCCATGAAATACAGATTGCAGACATTAAATCTCCTTTCACGCGAAGGATCTTCTCTCGAAGAATATCTTTGTAGTTAGAACCGGGAGTGTGCGTAAAACAGTGCATTCCCGTTATTTTTTAACCATAGTGTAGTAAATAAGCGAACAAGCTAATTTGCTACGAAAAATAATTGGAGGTGTTGCTTATAAATATGAGTGAAAGGAGGACGTCTCATGGAGATACTCCGTGATTGTATCGGTCGTATTGCCTGTAAAGGCGATGCCACCACCGGTCTTATTGAAGTCCTGTATAAAGGGCATAAGATCCGAACAAAGATTCCCATTGGTGAAAAATTTATCATCGAAAGGGAGGACACCGTGACAACGGTCACGCGCAATACTACAACTTTCCATGTGGAGAGCTACCGCAGCGCAGCGTAAGGCGCAAACAACTGAATAAGGAATCCGCAGAGCTGCACGACGGCCAGGATTAGTTCTCATACCAGAGGACTATCCCGGCCGTTTTTCTATTTCTACGGATTGATTGGCTCCTGCGGATTTCATGAAAATCTGAAAGGAGTCGACCTTATGACAATCAATCACAACAACACAAAAACACAACATTACATCGAAATCGACGGAGAGCAAATCCCCGTCACGGAAGAAGTCTACAGAGCTTTCAAACGTCCGCTTTGGGCTGAACATAAGCGTAAAGAACGGGAAAAACGCTGTATCAGCGAAAACGGAAGCCGTTGCAACAAAGACTGCAGCAAGTGCCACAAGCAGCGGACAGGCAGTGTCCTCTCGTTGGACAAATTCACAGAGGATGGGTTTGAAATTACTGAACCCATTGACCTTGCTGAACTGATAGCGGACAAGCTGCTTCTCGAAGAGTTGTATGTCGCTTTGGATGAACTCGACCCAGACAACCGCAGAATTATGGAGCTATTCAGTATCGGTAAGTCTGAGCGTGAAATCGCAGCCGATATCGGGCTTTCACAAAAAGCCATTAATAAAAGGAAAACAAAGTTATTTGCGCAGCTTCGGGAGCACCTTAAAGATTTTATTTGATCTTGGTACTCAAAATGCCCTCTGGTGTCCTGTGTATATCAGAGGGCAACACAAAAAAAGAATTTTAAGCTCGGTACTCAAACTTCCATCTTCTGTCCTGTGGATGGCGAGGGAGATAACCAGCCCTCAGAACGGAGGTTCAAAATGCAGACACAGGAAAGACAAACCGACACTGAAATCCGCGATTGTGAGATGGACGAGGAACTGGCAGATGTCCTCACAGCAATCAGTGTGGTGTCAAAACGACTCGCCCGAAAGCTGGCAATGCTTTCACGGCAGGAGAAAGCAAAAAAGGAAGGAGGAAAAGCGGATGAGTAAGACAAGTGAACTTTCCCTTGCGGTATCGGAACTGAAGCGTTGTGGTGAAGCACTGATTGGAATATCAGAATCACTGGCTGACTTTTTTAGTGGCAGTGGTGGAGTCGAAGTAGCTGAACAACCACAGCAGCAAGTTTCAGCCCCGGAAGATAAGCCAATCACCCTTGAAGCAGTAAGAGCCGTTCTTGCGGAAAAGAGCCGCGCCGGTCACACCGCAGAGGTTCGTGTACTGCTTGAAAAGCATGGTGCTGGGAAATTGTCGGAAATTGACCCTGCGAAATATCCGGCACTGCTTGCGGAAGCCGAGGTACTGGGAAATGGGTAAACACGCTCTCCTCTCGGCTTCCGCGTCACACAGGTGGTTGAACTGCCCCCCTTCCGTAAGGCTCTGTGAGAGTTACGAGGACAAGGGTAGCGACTATGCGGCCGAAGGAACGGATGCGCACACTCTCTGTGAGTACAAGCTGAAAACCGCTCTCGGTATCAATGCCAAAGACCCCACCATCAGCCTTACCTATTACAACGAGGAGATGGAGGAATGCGCTAACGGATATGCCGCCTACATCCTGGAACTTGTAGAATCGGCAAAGCAGAATTGCACTGACCCGGTTATCCTCATCGAACAAAGGCTCGATTTTTCAAGGTATGTTGAGGGCGGCTTCGGCACCGGCGACTGCGTGGTCATCGCGGACGGTACGCTCCACATCGTGGATTACAAACACGGGCAGGGTGTTCTGGTGGAAGCCGAAGACAATCCGCAGATGAAACTGTATGCGCTGGGCGCCTTGGAAATCTTTGATGGCATCTACGACATCGACACGGTTTCCATGACAATCTATCAGCCCCGGCGTGACAACGTATCTACCCACACTGTGTTCAAAGAATCCTTATACCAATGGGCTGATGAAGTCCTGAAACCAACGGCTGAACTCGCTTATGCAGGCGAAGGTGAATTTAACTGCGGTGAATGGTGTCAATTCTGCAAGGCAAAGCATGACTGCCGCGCCAGGACCGAACGCAACATGGAACTCGCACGATACGAATTCAAGCTGCCGCCGCTGCTTTCGGAGGATGATGTCGAGGATATCCTCGGAAAAATTGATGACCTGATCTCATGGGCTTCAGATATTAAGGACTACGCTCTGCAGGCTGCCATCAGCGGTAAACAGTGGAATGGCTGGAAGCTGGTTGAAGGTCGCTCCAACCGCAAATACACAGACGAAGCGGCTGTTGCCGAAGCCGTCAGTGTCGCCGGGTTCGACCCATATGAACATAAGGTTCTCGGCATTACTGCCATGACCTCTCTGCTCGGTAAAAGACGCTTTGAAGAAATCATCGGAAGTTTTATTGAAAAGCCGCAAGGCAAACCAACGCTCGTACCGGAGAGCGATAAACGCCCGGCAATCTATACAGCACAACAAGATTTTAATGAAATTTAAGGAGGAAAATCTAATGTCTACTAATGTAAACAAAGTCAACAGCAACCCTATGAAAGTCATCACCGGTCCTGACACCCGCTGGTCTTACGCCAATGTCTGGGAAGCAAAATCCATCAACGGAGGTACACCGAAATTTTCGGTATCTCTCATTATTCCCAAGTCTGATACACGCACCGTTGCAAAAATTAAGGGCGCAATCGAAGCTGCCTACCATGAGGGTGAATCAAAGCTAAAAGGCAACGGCAAGTCTGTGCCACCCCTCTCCGCCATCAAGACACCCCTACGCGACGGTGATTCCGAACGTCCGGATGATCCAGCCTATGCAAACGCTTACTTCATCAATGCCAACTCAGCAACCGCGCCCGGTATCGTTGATGCCGACCGCCAGCCTATCATCACCCGCTCCGATGTATACAGCGGTGTGTACGGAAGGGCAAGCATCAATTTTTATGCCTTCAACAGTAACGGCAATAGGGGTATCGCCTGTGGACTGAACAATCTGCAGAAAATTAGCGATGGTGAACCGCTCGGAGGTAAGTCCAGGGCTGAGGATGATTTCGACTCTGACCTTGATGAGGACTTCCTATCGTGAGGGCGGTCAGCATCGACATAGAAACGTATAGCAGTGTAGACCTCGCCAAAAGCGGGGTCTACCGCTATGCGGAATCACCGGACTTTGAAATCCTTCTTTTCGGATATTCCGTTGATGGGAGCGAGGTTCAAGTCGTCGACCTTGCCAGCGGTGAAAGATTGCCGGATGAAATACGTTCAGCCATTATCGACCCAGCAGTTATTAAGTGGGCATTTAACGCCCAGTTCGAACGCATCTGCCTGTCAAAGTGGCTCGGGTTGCCTGAAGGTCAATATCTCGACCCCACGTCCTGGCACTGCACAATGGTGTGGTCAGCATATATGGGTCTGCCCCTATCTCTCGAAGGATGCGGTGCTGTCCTTGGTCTTGAAAAGCAGAAATTGACTGAGGGAAAAGATCTTATCCGATACTTCTGCAAACCATGCGCTCCAACTGCAGCCAATGGTGGTCGCACCCGCAACTTGCCTGTTCATGCACAGGATAAATGGGCGGCGTTCAAAACATATAATCTCCGCGACGTTGAGACAGAAATCGCCATTAAGGAAAAGCTGGCGAAGTTCCCCGTCCCTAATAATACCTGGGAGGAATACGGTCTTGACCAAACAATCAACGACCGTGGCATTGCCCTGGATATGGGTCTTGTGCATCAAGCCATAGATATGGATAACAGTTCCCGTTCCCAACTTACCCACCAGATGCGGGAAATGACTGAACTTGATAATCCAAACTCCGTTATGCAGATGAAGCAGTGGCTTTCAGAACATGGGCTTGAAACCGACACACTCGGGAAAAAGGCAGTTGCAGAACTGTTGAAGTCAGCCCCAGAACCTCTTGGTAAGGTATTAAATCTCAGACAGTCGCTTGCAAAGTCATCTATAAAGAAATACACGGCAATGGAAAATGCGGTCTGTGCTGATAACCGTACCCGCGGTATGTTCC
This sequence comes from Desulfobulbaceae bacterium, assembly GCA_003249165.1. Taxonomy (GTDB): domain Bacteria; phylum Desulfobacterota; class Desulfobulbia; order Desulfobulbales; family SURF-16; genus SURF-16. The sequence continues at coordinate 24,473 of QKJV01000332.1, forward strand.
AGTTTCATGGGGCTAACCGTACCGGCAGATGGGCAGGCAGGATTATTCAATTGCAAAATCTCCCCCAGAACCATTTGCCGGATTTGGAACAGGCTCGCAGCCTTGTGCAGTCCGGCGATCTCACCGCTTTGGAAATGCTCTATGGCTCCGTACCGGAAGTACTGTCTGAACTTATTCGTACAGCCTTTATCCCAAAAAAGGGTTGTAAATTTATTGTGGCCGACTTCTCGGCAATTGAAGCAAGGGTCATCGCCTGGCTCGCAGGTGAAACGTGGCGGCAGGAGGTCTTTGCATCAGGCGGCGATATCTACTGTGCTTCCGCTTCTCAGATGTTCAGGGTACCGGTTGAGAAACACGGTGTAAACAGCCACCTGCGACAGAAAGGTAAAATTGCTGAACTGGCTCTGGGTTATGGCGGATCGGTTGGCGCTCTTAAGTCTATGGGTGCATTGGAGATGGGGCTTACTGGAAACGAACTTGGGCCGCTGGTTTCAGCCTGGCGTTCTTCCAATCCCAAAATAGTGAGGTTTTGGTGGGATGTTGACCGTGCCGCAATGAAAGCTGTACGGGAACATTCCATAACTGAAACGCATGGCCTTCGCTTCACTTACGGGAGCGGTATGCTATTTATCACACTCCCATCCGGCAGACGGCTTGCCTATGTAAAACCACGTATCGGTATAAATCAGTTTGGTTCGGAATGCATCACCTATGAGGGTGTGGGAAGTACGAAAAAGTGGGAACGGATTGAAAGCTATGGTCCCAAATTCGTTGAGAACATCGTACAGGCCACAAGCCGCGACATCCTCTGCTTTGCCATGATTAACCTTCGCCATTTTTCCATTGTGATGCATATTCACGACGAGCTGGTCATCGAAGCCGACCAACAAATTTCTATTGAAGAAATATGCAAACTTATGGGTCAAACCCCACCCTGGGCAAAAGGCCTTTTACTTCGGGCGGACGGATATGAAACATCATTTTATAAAAAAGACTGACACGGGGTACTCAAAACAGTGCTTCGTGTCCTGTGGATGGTGAGGGGGTTTATCCCTCAATAAATCCATTTTCAGGAGGTTCAATATGAACAATGAATTACAAGTGTTTTCCTATGAAGGAAACGAAATCAGGACGGTACAACATGACGGCAATCCGTGGTGGGTACTCAAGGATGTTTGCGATGTGTTGGAACTCAGCAATCCCAGCATGATTGCTTACAGATTGGATGATGACGAACGGGCTAAGTATTGCTTAGGGCGTCAAGGCGATACCAATATCATTAGTGAAAGCGGTTTGTATAACGTCATACTGCTCTCCCGCAAGCCCGAAGCCAAAAAGTTCAAACGCTGGGTCACACACGAAGTGCTTCCGACCATCCGCAAGCACGGTGCGTATGTCACTCCCGCCAAACTGGAAGAGATCATGAATGACCCCGATGCCTGGATTAAGGTGCTTACAGCCCTTAAGGAGGAACGCTCTGCCAAGGAACGCCTTCAGTTGGAAGCTGCCGAGAACAAGCCAAAAGTCGTATTCGCTGATGCTGTATCGGTTTCGGATGGCACTATCCTTATCGGGGAGTTGGCGAAAATCATCAAAGGCAACGGTATCGAAATCGGTCAGAACCGACTTTTTGAGCGGCTGCGCCAGGACGGTTACCTCATCAAACGCAGAGGCACGGATTACAACGCACCGACGCAAAGGGCGATGGAACTCGGATTGTTCAAAGTAAAGGAAACTGCCATCACTCACTCGGACGGTCATGTTACCATCAGCAAAACAACAAAGGTCACAGGTAAAGGTCAGCAATACTTTATTAACCTGTTCCTTGGGGAAAGGAGTCATTATGGACAAATATAACAGCTCAGGCTACCCAGACCCCACAGCATATGAAGCACTTTCCAACATTGAAAAAGAAGAAAAGGTTACAAATCCAAACCCTTATCTCCCGCTCGTTTATATCGCATCCCCCTTTGCGGGAGATATAGAACACAACGCAGAAAATGCACGTTGCTACTGCCGTTTTGCAGTAAGCAATAGACGCATACCGATAGCTCCGCATTTACTGTACCCGCAGTTTATGGATGATACAGATAAAGAACAGCGTGAACTTGGCATCCGCTTCGGTCTCATCCTCCTTGGCAAATGCGATGAGTTATGGGTGTTCGGCGATAAGATCAGCAATGGAATGTCTCGGGAAATTGCAAAGGCAAAAAAGCACGGTATACCAATCAGTTATTTCAACAGTAAATGCGAGGTGCAAGAATATGGAGCTTAAAATCGCCTACGGCGACAGTCGTCTGTCGAAGCGGTGGGTTAATAAGAAAACCACTTTTGACGAGTTGTGTGAGCGATTCAGGATTACGCGCCGCACGACCGAAGCGGTTGCCGAATACAAGAAACTGCCGAAGGATCGGCGAGACGGCATAAAGGACGTTGGCGGCTACGTCCTCGGTCACCTGAAAAGCGGACGCCGTAAAAAGGATACTGTGGAGAGCCGCTCCGGAATAACACTTGATGCGGACCATGCCGACAGTGAATTCCTCGGTCAGGTGGAAATGCTGTTCCCGCACAAGTGTGCGGTCTATTCCACGCACAGCCACACACCGGAAGCACCGCGTCTGCGTGTGGTCATTCCGCTTTCCAGAGAGGTCACCCCGGATGAATATTCCGCTCTCTCACGACTGGTTGCTGATGAAATAGGAATGGATTATTTTGATGACAGCACTTATGAGCCGGAGCGCCTGATGTACTGGCCGTCCACCCCCTCTAATGGCGAATATGTTTATAAAATAATTAACGGTGGGGTCCTTAATCCCGATGATTACCTTTCAAAGTTATCCGACTGGCGTGACTGCTCACTCTGGCCGACATCCAGCCGCCAATCTGAAGTTATACAGAGAAATATCCGTCAGCAGCAAGACCCTACTGCAAAGGAAGGTGTTGTTGGGGCTTTCTGCCGTGCTTACAGTATCGAGGACGTTATTGCAACCTTTCTGCCCGATATTTATGAACCTTCAGCAATGGTAGGCCGTTACGATTATATCCCAGCAGACAGTTCCGCAGGTGTGGTAATCTACGACACCAAATGGGCATATTCCCACCACGCCACCGACCCTGCCTGCGGAAAACTTCTGAACGCTTTTGACCTTGTTCGTGTTCATAAATTCACCGACCTTGATGAAAAAACAGGCTTTAAAGCGATGAGCGAGTTTGCCGTTGCTGATGAACGGGTTAAAGCGCAGTTTGCCGAAGAACGTAAAACACAGGCCAGCGCCGACTTTTCTGATGAATCTGACTGGCAGACATATCTTGAACTTGACAAAGCGGGAGCAGTAAAGGACACATTTGGAAATTTTCTGCTGATCCTAAACCACGACCCCACACTTTCAAATATTGCGTTCAATCAGATGCGTGATGGTGTGGATGCAAGGGGTGAATTACCTTGGAAACGCGTTAAGCCCGGCTGGGGTGAAACCGATGGTGCAAAGCTATATGAATATTTGCAGAATAGCTACGGCATTTATTCCCCGACCAAAGCAAACCATGCAGTGCTTGCAGCGGCTGCGAAACGAATCTATCACCCTATACGGGAATATCTGAACAATTTGCCGTCATGGGATGGTGTTTCCAGGGTGGAATCTCTTATCATTGATTATTTCGGTGCCCAGGATAACGCTTACGTTCGCGCTGTTACCCGCAAGACCTTTGCGGCAGCGGTAGCCCGTGTTTTCCAACCGGGCATCAAGTTCGATTATATGCTTGTCCTCAACGGCAGGACAGGACTTGGTAAGTCGACATTTTTCGACAAGTTGGCAGGCGAATGGTTCTCTGATAGCCTAACCTTTGCGGATATGGGCAAAGGCAAGGATGCCCCTGAAAAGATACAGGGCTTTTGGATTCTTGAAATTCCAGAGTTGGCCGGGATACGCAAGACGGATGTGAATAATGTTAAGGCTTTCCTTTCAAGACGTGATGATAATTACCGTGCCAGTTACGGGCATAACAGTGAGAGTCATCCGCGACAATGCATCATTGTTGGTAGCACTAACTCCGAGTCGATGGGTTTTCTCCGTGATGTTACCGGAAACCGCCGTTTCTGGCCTATCAGGGTTGGCGGCACAGAAGCCCGTAAGGGTTGGGACGTAACCGACGCCGATGTCCTCCAAATATGGGCCGAGGCAAAGTCTATCTGGGAAAAAGGTGAAAAGCTGTTCCTTGAAGGCGATGTTGCAGAACTTGCCGAATCCGCTCAGAAGGAAGCATTAGAGAGCGATGAGCGTGAAGGAATGGTGCGTGAGTATCTTGATACCCTACTCCCCGAAAACTGGGAGAGCTTTGACATCTATCGCCGTCAGGAGTTTTTCCGTGCTGCTGACGACCCGACGCAACCAAAAGGTACGATTCGCCGTGACACCGTATGCAACATGGAAATCTGGTGTGAGTGTTTCGGCAGACCTCGTGAGGGTTTTGAACGCTCGGAAGCTTACAAAATCATTGCCATTATGGAGAAAATCGGCGGTTGGGAACGCGCTGAAAAGAAACGCAGGATGGGCTTTTACGGCATCGTACCATATTGGGTGCGCGTTCAAGGCAAGCAGTAAGGCCTGTTGCCGTGTTGCCGTTGTTGCTGTAAGCAATATACGACTTGTGGATAAAAAACACTACCTATTATATAGCACTACAACAAGCGAGAATGTGTGCGCGCGTATATAAGCAAACATAGCAACTTCGGCAACAACGGCAACAGACACGATAACGTAAAAACAGGGCGAACGCCTTAAATGCTGTATTTATAGGAGGGACTTATGCGAGAAAAGTCATTAGAACGAAAACTTGTTCAGGCAGTAAAGACGATCGGAGGTATCGCACCGAAGTTCGTAAGCCCCGGTTATGATGGAATACCCGACCGTCTCGTACTTTTACCGTTGGGGAAAATCGCCTTTGTGGAAGTCAAGCGAAATGGTGAGAAACCCCGCCCCTTGCAGGAGGCACGGCATGGAGTGTTGCGGCGGTTGGGATTTCGCGTGTACATCTTGGATGAATGTGATCAGATCGGGAGGATACTTAATGAAATACAATCCACATAATTATCAACAATATGCCGCGGAGTTTATCGAGGTGAACACCATATCCTGCCTCCTGCTTGACATGGGACTTGGCAAGACATCGATAACTTTGACCGCCTTGAACGACTTGCTGTTTGATAGTTTCCAGGCACACAGGGTTCTGGTAATCGCACCACTTAGGGTGGCCAGAGATACATGGCCCGAAGAACTCGTTAAATGGGATCACCTCAACGGACTCCGGTTTTCGGTAGCAGTCGGTACAGAATCGGAACGCAAAACCGCCCTACAAAAACAAGTAGACATTTATATTATCAACCGTGAAAATGTCCAATGGCTTGTGGAACACAGCGGTTTACCATTTGATTATGACACAGTGGTAGTCGACGAACTTTCATCGTTTAAGAGCCACCAATCAAAGCGGTTCAGAACTTTAATGAAAGTGCGTCCCCGCGTAAGTAGGATTATAGGTCTGACCGGCACACCTACAGGTAATGGTCTGATGGATTTATGGGCGGAGTTTCGGCTTTTGGATATGGGCAAACGGCTCGGACGGTTCATCGGACAGTATCGTAACGACTACTTCACCCCGGACAAACGAAACGGGCAGGTTATTTTCAGCTATAAACCCCTACCGGATGCAGAAAGACGGATTTACGACAGAATTTCGGATATTACAATTTCTATGAAATCAAGAGACCACCTGAAAATGCCTGAACTGGTCAGTGCGGAATATGCGGTTAAATTATCCATACCGGAGCGCAAGCGGTATGACGAACTGAAACACGACCTGGTGCTTCAGTTGCCGGATGGTGATATCACCGCTGCCAATGCCGCAGCCCTGTGCGGGAAGCTATGCCAAATGGCAAATGGCGCCGTTTACTCGGATAACAATGAAATTATCGGGATTCACGACCGCAAGTTGGATGCTTTGGAAGATTTGATTGAATCCGCAAACGACAAGCCCGTCCTTGTTGCCTACTGGTTTCGGCATGATCTTGAGCGGATTTCCGAACGACTTCATAAACTGCATATCCCTTTTTCACGCCTGGACACTACAGAGAGCATCAAGCGCTGGAACAACGGTGAATTATCGGTCGCCCTCATCCACCCCGCTTCAGCAGGTCATGGATTGAATCTTCAAAGTGGTGGCTCCATTCTTATTTGGTTCGGTCTTACCTGGAGTCTTGAACTTTATCAGCAGACCGTAGCCAGATTGTGGCGGCAAGGTCAAGCATCAGAAACCGTGGTTATTCAGCATATTACCGTTAAAGAAACGGTTGATGAGCGTATATTAAAATCATTGAAAGAAAAAGACAATACCCAGACAGCTTTAATCGATGCAGTTAGGGCAAATCTGAAAATCTGAGAAAAACAACGACAATCAATGCCAATCCGAGGGAAATTCATTTTTTCGGAGGGCAGATTATGAATAAACTACAGTTATCGGCAAAGGACTTTCTGTCTCAAGCCTATCGTATCGACCAACGTATTGACAGCAAGATTGAGCAGGTCTCTTCCCTGCACGACTTGGCTGCAAAAGCGACATCCACACTCAGCGATGTTCCACCGAGCGGAACAAGAAACATCCACCGAATGGAAGATATCATTTGCAAAATTGTTGATTTAGAAGCGGAAATCAATACAGATATCTGCAACCTTGTTGACTTGAAGCGTGAAATCATTGAGGTTATCAAATCCGTTTCCAACACTGAATACCAGACAATCCTGGAACTTCGTTATTTGTGCTTTAAAACATGGGAGCAGATTGCTGTAGATATGTGCTACAGCATCCACCATCTTTATAAGATGCACAACGCTGCGCTGGATGTTTGCAACTGGCTTATGAATCATGATACCTAAAGACATAGAATGATACCCGCGCCTCATGATAGTATTAAAATGCCAGGAAAGAATGGTTGAAGCCTTCACGGGAGAAATCCCGCGGGGGCTTTTCTTATGCCCCGAAGGAGGTGAACCGATGCCCCACAAACCCAAGCGTCCCTGTGCTTACCCCGGCTGCGGTCGGCTTGCTGTGCGTGAGCAATACTGTGCCGAGCATCAGAAGACTGTGAACAGAAACTACAACAAGTACGAACGAGACCCCGTGTCCAACAAACGCTACGGTCGTTCTTGGAAACGAATACGAGACAGGTACATCAAGGCGCACCCTTTGTGTGAAGAGTGTCAGAAGCAAGGTTTGCTTACCCCAGCCGAGGAAGTTCACCATGTCCTCCCGCTCTCAAAGGGCGGTGGCAACGAAGCGAGTAACCTCATGGCTTTGTGTAAGTCATGTCACTCACGCATCACAGCTGAGAGCGGTGACCGATGGCATGGTATCGAAAGAGGTTAGGGCTAAAATGTTGCCCTGACCACCTTAAAAAGATGTTCGACCCAAATTGTAGGCCTAACCTCCCCGTGGGGGCGGTAAAATCTCTAAAACTAATTTTTACGGACAGCGGCCTGGGGCTTCGTGTTGAAAAACGCGGTTTCAAACGGGGTAATAGCCCCAAATCGAAAGTGAGGTGTGATTATTGGCAAAGGACGGTACAAACAGAGGCGGCGCCCGAGTCGGTGCGGGAGCCAAAAAGAAAGCAATCGCCGACAAAATCGCCGAAGGCAATCCCGGCGGCAGGAAGTTGACGGTTATGGAGTTTTCGGATACCGCAGATTTGCATGGTCAGGTGATGCCCGAACCAAACAAAATGCTTGAAGCCGTGCAAAAGGACGGAAAGACGCTCGTTGCGAGTGAAATTTATAAGTCCACATGGCAGTGGCTCAACAAGCGTGGTTGTGCCGCTCTCGTATCACCTCAGCTACTGGAATGCTACGCAATGAGCGTGGCCCGATGGATTCAGTGTGAAGAAGCGGTAACCGAATATGGTTTTCTTGCGAAGCACCCAACCACCGGAAATGCAATCCAAAGCCCGTATGTTGCAATGGGCCAAAACTACATGAACCAAACCAATCGCCTGTGGTTTGAGATTTTCCAGATAGTCAAGGAAAACTGTACCGGAGATTACAAGGGTGCAAACCCACAGGACGATGTTATGGAGCGGCTTCTGACCGCCCGGAAAGGAAAATAACCATATGACTACTTACAAAACAGCTGAAAGTGTATGCATGGGTCACCCGGATAAACTATGCGACCTCATTGCAGACAGCATTCTGGACTCCTGCCTTCGGAAGGATAAAGCATCCCGTGTGGCCTGCGAGGTCATGACAACCAAAGGCAAAATTATCGTAGCGGGCGAAATCACCTGCAGCGAAAAAGTAGACATTCGCTATATCGTACGGAATGTCTTGCGTGAGGTCGGATACAATCCGTGGAAATTCACGATATTTATATTCGTTCATCATCAAAGTAAGGACATCGCCGCCGGAGTGGATACCGCACTCGAAGCAAGAAACGGTAACTATGAACCTTACGGCTCTGTCGGTGCCGGTGACCAAGGTACAATGTACGGCTATGCAACGGACGAGACCCGTGAGAAGCTGCCGCTCCCTCTTGTATTGTCGCATCGTATCGTGAAGCGCATTGACGACTGCCGCAGAGGAAAACTCATCAAAGGCATTCGACCGGACGGCAAGGCACAGGTAACCTTGGAATATCAGGACGGAAAACCAAAACGAATAAAAACCATTGTGGTTTCTGTTCAGCATGATAAGGACAAGTCACAGGAAGAACTCCGCGTGGATATTCTGAACAATGTATTGTGGCAGTGCTTTGAAGATTTACCGTTTGATGACGACACCGAATTGCTCATCAATCCGTCCGGCAGATTTGTCGAGGGTGGTCCCGCAGCGGATACGGGATTGACGGGTCGTAAAATCATGGTGGATACCTATGGAGGGCTTGCCTCTCACGGTGGAGGAGCGCTTTGCGGAAAAGACCCGACCAAAGTTGACCGGAGCGGTGCCTATATGGCACGGTACATTGCAAAGAACATCGTATGGAGCGGTCTTGCAGATAAATGCGAGGTCGCTCTTTCATATGCCATCGGCAAAGCAAATCCGGTGGCGGTGGATGTAAATTCATTTGGCACAAGCAAACTCACTGATGAGCAGCTTGCGATTATTGTACAAGAAGTGTTTAACCTTCGTCCCGCGGCGATCATTGAAAAGCTGCGACTGCGAAACGCAATTTACTCTGACACGGCGGTTTACGGGCATTTCAATTCCTGCCTGTTTCCCTGGGAGGATGTCAATATGTATACAAACTTACGAAAGGCGGCGGAAAAGTATGCAGATAGAAAAACTGAAGACTGAACTGTTGCTCCCCGCTGACTACAATCCCAGGAAGAACCTCAAGCCGGGAGATGCCGAATATGAAAAGTTGAAACGCTCCATTGAGCAATTCGGCTATGTCGAGCCTGTTATCTGGAACAAGACCACAGGTAGAGTTGTCGGTGGTCACCAACGTTTGAAAGTGCTGCTTGATTTAGGGCTGACCGAAGTGGAATGCGTTGTCATTGAAATGGATGAGGAAAAAGAAAAAGCCCTCAACATCGCACTTAATAAAATCAGTGGCGATTGGGATAAGGATAAACTTGCTCTTTTAATCGCTGATTTGCAAGGCGCGGACTTTGACGTTTCGCTTACAGGATTTGAGCCTGCCGAGCTGGACGCACTGTTCAAGGATTCGCTCAAGGATGGCGTACATGACGATGACTTCGACGTGGAAGCCGAATTGCAGAAACCTGCCGTCACCAAACCCGGCGATGTTTGGAGTCTCGGACGACACAGACTGGTCTGCGGCGATTCCACCAAGGCTGACACCTTTGCCGTTCTCATGGATGGAAAGCTCGCAAACCTTGTGGTAACCGATCCCCCGTACAACGTCAACTATGAAGGTTCGGCGGGCAAAATCAAAAATGACAACATGGCACATGAAGCATTCTATGACTTCCTGCTTGCTGCGTTTACAAATACCGAATCAGCAATGGCACAGGATGCTTCTATTTATGTATTCCACGCCGATACCGAAGGACTCAATTTCCGGAAAGCATTTGCAGAGGCTGGCTTTTATCTTTCCGGCACCTGCATCTGGAAAAAGCAGTCGCTTGTTCTCGGTCGTTCCCCTTATCAATGGCAGCATGAACCTGTACTATTCGGCTGGAAGAAATCCGGCAAGCACAACTGGTATGCCGACCGCAAGCAGACTACCATATGGGAATTTGAGAAGCCGAAGAAAAACGGCGATCACCCCACCATGAAACCCGTGGCACTGGTAGCGCATCCGATTCTCAACTCAAGTTTAACTAATTGTATCGTGCTTGACCCGTTCGGAGGTTCGGGCAGTACGCTTATTGCGTGTGAGCAAACGAATAGAATCTGCCACACGATTGAGCTTGACGAAAAGTATTGCGACGTCATTGTGAAACGCTTTATTGAACAAGCCGGGAATACCGACGGTGTATTTCTGCTGAGAGATGGTGTTCAATATCGGCGTCAAGATGTACCGGGGGTGACTGAAAATGAATAAACTCACCCTTGGCTCTCTCTTTGACGGCAGCGGGGGTTTCCCCTTGGGTGGTCTGCTCTGCGGAATTGAACCCCTGTGGGCTTCTGAAATTGAGCCGTTTCCGATACGGGTAACTACAAAACGAATCCCGCAAATGATGCATTACGGAGACATATCCAAGCTAAATGGTGCGGAATTACCGCCTGTTGATATAATCACTTTTGGCTCTCCCTGCACCGATATGAGTGTGGCGGGCAAAAGAGCCGGTCTGGACGGTAGCCAATCCGTCCTTTTTTATGAAGCAATACGGATCATTAAGGAAATGAGGTGCAAAACCAATGGAAGATATCCGAGATACGCTGTCTGGGAAAATGTCCCCGGCGCTTTCTCAAGCAACAAGGGCGAAGACTTCAAGGCAGTCCTTGAAGCGGTCGCTGGCATCTGCGATCCGGATGCCGAGGTGCCTTCGCCTGAAAACGGCAGATGGTCATACTCCGACATACTCCTGGGAACCGGATGGAGCATGGCTTATAGAACTATCGACGCGCAATACTTCGGAGTCCCCCAACGCCGACGCAGAATCTACCTTGTCGCAGATCTTGCAGGCGAAAGTGCCGGAAACATATTATTTGAGCCAGAAGGCGTGTCAAGGAATTTTACGCCGTGCGGCAGCCCGTGGCAAAGAACTGCCGGAAATGTTGAGGACAGCATTGGAACATCAGGCGACTGCGTGACTTGTCTAAACGACCAGGGCGGCAGTGTTATGTCGGTTTCGGAAAATATTTCTGCAACACTGCGTGCCGAAGAACATGGACACCAGCCTTGTGTTATGCAGTCGGGAGGTTTCTGCACAGAGCATTCTGCAAAAAGCCGCAGTATCGGTTATGAGGCAGAGACCTCTCCCACCCTTCGCGCAGGTGTTGTTCCCGGTGCGGTAATGTCATTTGAACCCGGTGCGGTTTCCCGTATCGGCGGGCATACAGACGAAAACATCAGCGGCTCTCTCCGTGCAAGTATGGGAGATAACCAGACCGCTGTTGCGATTGAAAACCATCCAACAGACGGCCGGTGCAAAATCGAAACTGAGGGTAAGGTACAGACGCTTACTTCCCGTATGGGTACCGGCGGTATGAATGTCCCCCTTGTTATGAATTCACCTAAAACCCTGAAAATCCGCTCCGGCTGTGAGGGTGGCGGTAAAGGTGCGCTGGTACAGAACGATATGTCCGCCACGCTCTCCTGCAATAACGACCAGACGGTATTCGTACCGACTGTGTTTGACGGAAAGCAGGTTACTTCAAAGGAAAACAGAAGCAATCCAAAACCTGATGCACCCTGTCATACTTTAGCGAAAGGAAATGCAGACAGCGCTGTTGTCTGCTTTGGCATATGCTCGGATGGCAGTAATTCCATGAAGTCAGACAACCCGCATAGCGGTATTTATGAAGCGGCAACCTCGCGTAGCCTTGATGCCAATGGAGGTAATCCGGGATGCAACCAGGGTGGTATGGCAGTCGTTGCATTGCAAGGCTCCATGATCGGCCGTGATGATAAAAACGGTCCTTTGGGCAGTGGCATTAATGAGGATGTCAGTTTCTCCCTCACAGCCGCTGACCGCCATGCCGTTGCTTATGCCATGACAACCGGTGGTTTCACACAGATAGAAGAAGGTGTCTCCCCGACATTACTGTCGAGAGATTATAAAGACGCTCCTGTGGTCGGTCATCCGACATACGGCATTGACCGGGCAGCTTTCAATCAAGGTCGGAATGCTCAGTATAAACCCGCTTTTGAGGAAGAACAGCAACCCACCCTTACAGCGAAAGGACCGGGCGCCGTTGCACAGCCTGCTTCATTCTATCCCCAGATGAAGGCTGAAAGCCAATGTTTCTGTCGGGATGGCACAGCAAACACGCTTGTTAACGAAACCACCCCCGGCTATCATAATGCGCTTGTTGAACCAGGTTATATTGTCCGAAGATTGACACCGACTGAGTGCGCCCGCCTTCAGGGATTTCCGGACTGGTGGTGTGACAACCTCGGCACGGAGAATCCTTCCGAGAATGAGGTTGCGTTCTGGACTGATGTATGGGAAACACATCGCTGTATTATCGGAACAAGCAGCAAGGCAAAAACAAAGAAGCAAATCATTAAGTGGCTGCGTGACCCGCACTCCGACGCATCCGAGTATAAAATGTGGGGCAATGGAGTGGCACTCCCGTGTGTTTGTTTTGTACTGATGGGCATTGTGTTATCTGCACAAGAAACCGCCGATTAAAAGAACATTAATCTCTACAATAGTTACTCGAAACAACTTGCTATTTACAGCATTTAGAGTGATATATGTAGTACAAAAAAATGAAAGGCGGTATGCAAAATGCAGATTGACTACAATGTAACAGGCAGCGAGCGTAAACGGCTTGTACAAACAATTGCGGAGATAATGGAGTGCGAGACAAAATACAAGGGTGCTCCGACCTTTGCCTATGAGGTGGATTATTTCACCATCGACAAAAACGGCGTTCTATCGTTCGACGACCGTGCAGACAGCGAAGAAATTGAAAAGCTCATCGAGGGGCTGGCGGAGCGGGGCTTTGAATTTGACGGGTATGACAAAACTGTGCTTACCATTGAAATGCCCTGCTCATTCTTTACCGACACAGCGCTTGAAAATCTTAGTCGGTTGGTGGAAAGCAAAGGCTCACTCCTCAAAAAAGCACTCGGAATCACCGACCTGTCTATTCTAAAGGGTGAAGAGACGGTCAGCTTTCCGTGGTTCTCCGATACAAGCGACTCGGATGAGGTAAAAGCTTATACCCACCTTGTCACTGCCCTTTGTGAAATGGCAAAATCACTGCACAGGGTCAGTGCCGTAGAAAAGCCTGTGGAAAATGAGAAGTATGCTTTCCGTTGCTTTCTCCTACGGCTTGGCTTTATCGGTTCGGAATATAAAACGGAACGTAAAATTCTGCTTTCAAAACTCACAGGCAGTTCGGCATTCAGAAATCCAACTAATGGAGGTGCAGACGATGAATAATTTTCCTTCGAGAGAAACGGTCGAGCGTATTCGCAAGCAATATCCGGTTGGCTGCCGTGTGGAAATTGTCCGTATGAACGATGTACAAGCACCTCCAATAGGTACGAAAGGCACAGTGGCCGGTGTGGATGACATAGGCAGTATTATGGTTCGCTGGGACAACGGTTCATCACTAAATATCGTTTACGGTGAGGATTTATGCCGGAAAATTGAGGAGGATAACGATGGACAGTAAAATCAAGGAACAGATACTCGCCATTCGTGCCACAGGCGAAACGAATATGTTTGACGTGCCGAAGGTTCGGGAAATCGCTCTGCGTGAGGGATACAATGAATTGATTGCTTTTCTTAACGAAAGTACAAATGCATATGTTCGTTTCATCCTTACGGGTGATGAAGGGTAACAAAAATACACAATAGGAGAACAGTGCCGAAAACGGCTCTGTTTCTCGTACAGATATCATTTGAAGGCTTGCTTTATGGCAGGTCTATTTTTATGCCTGAAAGGGGGTGGCGGAAATACGAAAACTCAAGAAATACACACCGACACGGTTCAGGTCAGCGGATTCTGTATATGACAAGTCCGCCGCCGATTATTCCGTGGCTTTTGTTGAAGCGCTATCCCATACCAAAGGAACATGGGCAGGAAAGCCCTTTGAACTGATCGACTGGCAGGAACAGATTATCCGCGACGTGTTCGGAACACTGAAACCGAACGGTTATCGGCAGTTCAACACCGCATATGTGGAGATACCGAAAAAGATGGGAAAAAGTGAGCTTGCGGCGGCTGTTGCCCTGTTACTCACTTGCGGTGATAACGAGGAACGCGCCGAGGTTTACGGCTGCGCCGCAGACAGAAACCAGGCATCCATTGTTTTCAACGTGGCGGCAGATATGGTACGGATGTGTCCGGCACTCTCCAAGCGGGTTAAAATCCTTGATTCACAAAAAAGGCTTATTTTCCTGCCGACCAGAAGCATCTATCAGGTGCTGTCAGCAGATGTCGGCAACAAGCATGGGTTTAATACGCATGGTGTTGTATTTGATGAACTTCATACCCAGCCGAACCGTAAGCTTTACGATGTTATGACCAAAGGCAGCGGTGATGCGCGTATGCAACCGCTGTATTTTCTCATTACCACCGCTGGAGATAACCAAAACAGTATCTGCTGGGAGGTACACCAAAAGGCGCTTGATATTTTAGACGGCAGAAAACATGACCCCACCTTCTACCCCGTGATTTATGGAGCGGGACCGGAGGATGATTGGTCAGACCCAAAGGTGTGGAAAAAAGCAAATCCATCCCTCGGTATTACCGTAAGCATGGATAAAGTCAAGGCGGCGTTTGAATCGGCAAGGCAGAATCCTGCTGAAGAAAATAGTTTCCGGCAACTGCGTCTGAACCAGTGGGTCAAACAAGCTGTACGATGGATGCCCATGGATAAGTGGGATGCGTGTGCTTTTGCGGTTGATCCGGTATCTCTGTACGGGCGCATCTGCTACGGCGGGCTTGACCTTTCCTCTTCCACTGACATTACGGCTTTCGTACTGGTCTTTCCTCCGCTGGATGAGGATGATAAGTACATCGTACTGCCGTTCTTCTGGATACCCGAGGACAACATCGACTTGCGCGTCCGCCGTGACCATGTGAATTATGACATATGGAAAAAGCAAGGCTTCATACAAACAACTGAAGGAAATGTGGTTCATTACGGATTTATCGAAAGTTTTATTGAAGAACTCGGCACGAAGTATAACATCCGCGAGATTGCCTTTGACCGCTGGGGTGCCGTGCAAATGACTCAAAACCTTGAAAACCTCGGCTTTACGGTTGTGCCGTTCGGACAGGGTTTCAAGGATATGTCCCCACCAACCAAAGAACTGATGAAATTGACCCTGGAACAAAAAATAGCCCACGGCGGTCACCCGGTACTTCGTTGGATGATGGACAATATTTTCATCCGCACTGACCCAGCAGGCAATATCAAGCCGGATAAAGAAAAATCCACCGAGCGTATTGATGGCGCGGTAGCAACGATAATGGCGCTTGATCGCGCTATTCGCTGTGGCGGTGAAACAGGCACCTCGGTATATGACCAGCGAGGGCTGCTTGTATTTTAGCAAAGGAGAGTAATGTATATGGGAATATTGCAAGGAATATTTAAGGCGCGTGACAAGCCAAAAGACGCACTTGGCGGTAGTCGTTACAGCTTCTTTTTTGGAAGCACAAGTGCAGGAAAACCTGTCAACGAACATACTGCTATGCAAATGACGGCCGTTTACTCCTGTGTCAGGATATTATCAGAGACACTGGCGGGCTTGCCGCTTCATGTGTATAAGTACAACGACAGCGGCGGCAAGGAAAAAGACCTGAAACATCCGTTATATAAGCTGCTCCACGACGAGCCAAACCCTGAGATGACTTCATTCGCGTTTAGAGAAACGCTGATGAGTCATCTTTTGTTATGGGGCAATGCTTATGCACAGATTATCAGAAACGCCCGTGGCGAGGTTATCGCCCTCTACCCTCTGATGCCAAACAAGATGGCGGTCGACCGTGACAGCAAGGGTCGGCTTTACTACCTTTATCAGCGAGCCGCTGAAGACGCACCCACACTCGGAAAGGATAGCCAGGTTTACCTTGATCCATCTGATGTTCTGCACATCCCCGGTTTAGGCTTTGACGGGTTGGTCGGTTATTCGCCGATTGCTATGGCAAAAAATGCTGTGGGATTAGCGATTGCCACCGAGGAGTACGGAGCGAAATTCTTTGCGAATGGAGCCGCTCCCGGCGGTGTATTGGAACACCCCGGTACTATCAAAGACCCGCAGAAGGTCAAGGAAAGCTGGAACTCCGCTTACCAGGGTTCCTCAAACGCACACCGCGTGGCTGTTTTGGAGGAAGGCATGAAGTATCAGCCTATTGGCATCTCACCGGAGCATGCACAGTTTCTGGAAACACGAAAGTTTCAGATTAATGAAATTGCCCGTATCTTCCGCGTACCGCCACATATGCTCGCCGACCTTGAGAAATCATCCTTTTCCAATATCGAGCAGCAGTCGCTTGAATTTGTGAAATACACCCTTGACCCTTGGGTGGTGCGCTGGGAGCAATCCATGTGCCGTGCCCTGCTCATGGAAAGCGAAAAGCCCGCGGTGTTCATCAAGTTTAATGTGGACGGCTTGCTCCGCGGCGATTACCAAAGCCGTATGAATGGTTATGCCACCGCACGACAGAACGGTTGGATGAGCGCCAACGATATCCGTGAGCTTGAAAATCTTGACCGTATTTCTACTGAACTCGGCGGCGATCTCTACCTCATAAACGGTGCAATGACCAAATTACAGGACGCGGGAGCGTTCGCAAATAAATCAGGAACGGAGGAAACAACCAAATGAAGAAATTCTGGAACTGGGTAAAGGACGAAGAGTCCGGTGTCCGAACGCTATTCCTTGACGGCGTGATTGCCGAAGAGTCATGGTTTGATGATGATGTCACCCCACGGGCATTCAAAGCTGATTTGACTGCCGGAGAGGGTGACATTGTTTTATGGCTCAACTCGCCTGGCGGTGACTGCGTTGCGGCAAGTCAGATATATGCAATGCTTATGGACTACAAAGGCAAGGTAACCGTCAAGGTTGATGGTATTGCCGCATCTGCCGCTTCAGTAATCGCAATGGCTGGAACTACAGTATTGATGGCACCGACTGCGCTGATGATGATTCATAACCCTCTGACCATTGCAATTGGCGACAGTGAGGAAATGCAAAAGGCCATCGCCATGCTCTCGGAGGTCAAGGAAAGCATCATCAACGCTTACGAAATCAAGACCGGTCAATCACGGGCTAAACTCTCCCACCTTATGGATGCGGAGACCTGGCTCAATGCCAATAAGGCCATTGAACTCGGCTTTGCGGATGGCATCCTGGAAGATGAGAAAAAGCGTACCCAACCCGAGGATGTCACTTATGCGTTCAGCCGCAGGGTCGTAACAAACTCGCTGCTGGACAAGGTGAAACCCAAACTACCAAAACAAAAAACAGGCACACCCGTAGAGTCGCTGGAAAAGCGGCTTTCTTTAATTCAACACTAATTTTTAGGAGGAAAACACTATGAACAAAATTCTTGAACTGCGTGAGAAACGCGCAAAAGCATGGGAAGCTGCAAAGGCTTTCCTCGATACCAAGCGTGGTACGGATGGGCTGGTTTCCCCCGAAGACACCGCAACCTACGAAAAAATGGAAGCCGATGTGGTCAACCTCGGCAAGGAAATTGACCGTTTGGAAAAACAGGAAGCCCTTGACCGTGAACTTTCCAAACCACTGAACGCACCCCTTACAGGAAAACCAGTCGTTCCGGGAATGGATACAAAAACCGGAAAGGCGTCCGATGAATATCGAAAGGCATTCTGGAATGCCATGCGTACACGTGCCGGTGAAGGTCTTGACCCCGTTGTGAAAAATGCTCTGCAGATTGGCAGTGACACCGAGGGCGGCTATCTTGTTCCGGATGAATTTGAACGCACCCTTGTGGAAGCACTCGAGGATGAGAACATTTTCCGTAAACTGGCCAACGTCATCACCACTGCTTCCGGTGACCGTAAAATACCGGTCGTTGCATCCAAGGGTACAGCTTCCTGGATTGATGAGGAAGGCGCCATTACCGAAAGTGACGACAGCTTCGGTCAGGTGTCTATCGGTGCTTACAAGTTGGGGACTATGATTAAGGTTTCCGAGGAATTGCTTAACGACAGTGTGTTCAACCTCGAATCCTACATCTCGAAAGAATTCGCCAGACGAATCGGTAATAAAGAAGAGGAATCCTTCTTCGCAGGTGATGGTTCAGGCAAGCCTACAGGTATCCTCGCGGCTACCAGCGGCGCACAACTCGGTATTACTACCGCGAGCGCCACTGCGATCACCATTGACGAGGTGCTTGATCTGTTCTACGCACTGAAGGCCTCATACCGTAACAAGGCTGTATTTGTCATGAATGATGCCACCGTCAAAGCAATCCGCAAGCTGAAGGACGGTCAGGGACAATACCTCTGGCAGCCTTCTCTGCAGTCCGGTACTCCCGACACCATTTTGAACCGTCCGCTGTACACCTCGGCATATGTCCCTGCCATAGCTGCGGCTGCAAAGACCGTTGTATTCGGCGATTTCAGTTATTACTGGGTAGCCGACCGTCAGGGGCGCGTATTTAAGAGACTTAACGAGCTTTACGCAGCTACCGGTCAGGTGGGCTTTGTTGCCACCCAGCGTGTCGACGGAAAGCTGATTCTGCCGGAAGCCATCAAGGTCCTTCAGCAGAAGGCTTAACGGAGGTGCGACATGAGCTATAACACAAAGAACTACACCGAGCAGGGCGGCGAAAAAACCGTAATTGGCGGCACGCTGGAAATCAAGGAGGGGGCCTCGGTAACGGGACTCCCTTCCCCATTTACTCCGGCAGCAAATCAAACGGAAAGCACGGCGGAGGATGTCGCAGGACTTCTTGCCGATTTCAATGCTCTGCTTGCAAAACTG
The DNA here is from genome assembly GCA_003249165.1 of Desulfobulbaceae bacterium. Classification (GTDB taxonomy): domain Bacteria; phylum Desulfobacterota; class Desulfobulbia; order Desulfobulbales; family SURF-16; genus SURF-16. The sequence goes on from QKJV01000332.1 coordinate 43,566, forward strand.
AAAGCCGCAGGTCTTATGACAGCGGATACACAAGGATAATGAAAGGACGGTGGCGGTATGACACTGCTTGAAAAAGTCAAAGCAAACCTTATTCTTGAACACTCGGCGGACGATGAACTTCTTCAATTGTACATTACCGCTGCGGTCAAATATGCTGAAAGCTATCAGCATCTGGCCGAGAACTTTTATACCCAAAATCAAATGCCGCCTACCACCGAACAAGCAGTCATCATGCTGTCGTCCCACTTTTACGAAAGTCGGGACGGCAGCACGGGCGGCTTTTTCTCGGATAATGTACAGGCAAGTCAGCAGGTATGGGAAACAGTCAACCTACTGCTTAGGCTCGACAGGGATTGGAAGGTGTGAACATGAGTTTCGGAAAGATGAACACTGCAATTGATATTATCAGCACCGAGCCACAGAAAGATGCTGAGGGGTTTGTAAATCATGGCGATACTGTTCTGGCAAGGATCAGAGCGTATTTTGAGCAAAAAAACTCCACGGAAAAGTGGCGGAATATGGCACAATCAAGCGAAGCAAATGCCCTTTTCAGATTCCGATGCATTCCCAATCTGGAGATTACAAAGCAGCACATTATTGTTTGCAACGGGATGAGGTACAACATTTTCTCGGTTGAAAACATTAAAAACCGTAATATGTATGTTGAAGTTTTGGCGGTGAGTGTGGATGGCTAAGGTAAATTTCAAGATGCCGGATGATTTTTTAATGAAGATTTCTAAGCTCGCAGATAAAACGGATGAAATAATTCCGAAGGTGCTGGAAGCAGGTGGCGAAGTTGTGGAAGCAAAGGTGATGTCTAACCTGCAAGCTGTAATCGGTAGCGGAACAAAGGAGGAAAGCCGCTCTACGGGTGAGCTTGCATCGGCACTCGGCACTACTTCCGCAAAACAGGACAAGGATGGCAACTTCAATATTAAGGTGGGATTTGCCGAACCGCGTTCTGATGGCAAAAGCAACGCTATGATTGCGGGTGTGCTTGAGTATGGCAAAAGCGGGCAACCACCGAAACCTTTTTTAAAGCCTGCAAAGGTTCAATCAAAAAATGTTTGTATTGACGCTATGAAAAACAAACTTGAAAGCGAGATGGAAAAGCTATGAATGTTTTGACGGAATTGAATACCTTGTTCTCTACCTTGGATATCCCTCTTGAAACCGGAGTGTTCAGCGGTGTTCCTCCCAATGAATATATGGTGCTTACCCCGCTCGTTGACAGCTTTGCTGTACACGGCGACAACAAGCCGCAGTTTGATGTTGAAGAGGTAAGGCTTTCACTTTTTTGCAAGAAGAATTATATAAAACGAAAAGATCAGCTTGTAAGGCTTCTCCTTCAGGCTGATTTTGTTATTACAGACCGCCGGTATGTCGGTCACGAGGACGATACCGGCTTTCACCATTATGCCATTGATGTGGCAAAACAATATGAAACGGAGGAATTTTAATGGCTACGATAGGATTAGACAGCCTTTTCTATTCAAAAATAACCGAAGCCACCAACGGTACGGAAACATATGTAACACCTGTTTCGCTGGCAAAGGCGATGAAAGCGGATTTATCCGTGGAACTCGCCGAAGCAATCCTTTATGCGGATGACGGGGCCGCTGCGGTTATAAAGGAATTTAAAAGCGGCAAGCTCTCTCTCGGCATAGATGATATCGGAACGGCAGCCGCTCAAGATTTAACAGGTGCGGTTGTTGACGATAACGGAGTGCTTATATCTGCAAGTGAGGACGGCGGCTCACCGGTTGCAATCGGGTTCAGAGCAAAAAAGGCAAACGGCAAATACCGTTATTTCTGGCTATACCGTGTGAAATTCGGCATTCCGGCAACCAACCTTGAAACCAAAGGCGACAGCATCAAGTTTTCCACACCTACTATTGAAGGAACGGTTATGCGCAGGAACAAGCTTGACGGTAACGGAAATCATCCGTGGAAAGCCGAAGTCAGCGAGGATGATACAGGAGTTATTGCATCTACAATCACCGGCTGGTTTACCGAGGTTTACGAACCTACTTTCGCTGTTGAAGGTGGTGCATGAAAATGATAGATACGGATAGATCTGCAACCATAACAATTGCTGGTCAGGAGTATCAGCTTATTCTGACCACCAAGGCGACAAAGGAAATCGCCAAACGGTACGGAGGTCTTCAAAACCTCGGTGATAAGCTGATGAAGTCAGAGAACTTTGAAATGGCACTGGATGAGGTGGTTTGGCTGCTCACCCTGCTTGCCAACCAAAGCATCCTCATACACAACCTACAAAACAAGGATAAGCGGGAATTGCTGACTGAGGATGCCGTTGAACTTCTCACCTCACCTTTAGAACTTGCAACCTATAAAAACGCAATTATGGAGGCTATGTTCAAAGGGACGAAGCGAAATATCGAAAGTGAGGAAACCGATACAAAAAACGCGAAAGCCGAGTAAACGATGATGAATTGTTTACCCGGCTTTTATATTACGGCACAGTCCAGCTTAACAGCAGCGAAACGGAAATCTGGCTTATGCCGTTCGGGTATTTACTGGATTTATGGGAGTGCCATAAGCAGTTTAATGGATTGGCAAAGCCGAAGTTTGAGCTATTTATCGACGATGTCATACCAAACGGCATATAGGAAGGAGGCGGTAATGTGGCAGATAATTTCGGATTAAAAATCGGCGTCGAGGGTGAAAAGGAATTCAAGAACGCTCTTCGCGATATCAATCAGTCATTTAAGGTTTTAGGTTCTGAAATGAACCTGGTATCCTCACAGTTTGATAAAAATGATCGCAGCGTCGAAGCTTTGACCGCCCGTAATCAAGTTTTGAATAAGGAAATTGATGCCCAGAAAGAAAAAATCGATACCCTTGAAAAAGCCTTAAGCAATGCCGCCTCCTCCTTTGGCGAAAATGATAAACGCACTCAGGCTTGGCAGGTTCAGTTGAACAATGCAAAAGCGGAGCTGAATGGTCTTGAAAAGGAACTCAAGCAGAATGACGATGCATTGGAGGATGTCGGCAAAGAATTTAACGATGCCGAGAAACAATCGGAACAGTTTAACAAAGCGCTAAAAAACAGCGCCGACACAGCGGATAATGCCGAAGGTAAATTTTCAAAACTTGGCTCGGTTCTCGGTAAAATCGGTGTTGGTCTTGGAGCGGGAGTTGCCGCAATCGGCACCGCAGCGGTCGGTGCGGGCAAAGCACTCGCTGATATGACTGTTGGCGCTTCACAGTATGCGGACGAAATCCTTACGCAGTCCACTGTTACTGGAATGTCCACAGAAAGCCTGCAGGCATATAAATATGCGGCAGAACTGATTGACACCGACCTCGATACCGTTACAAAAACAATGTCCAAAAATATAAAGTCCATGGATTCGGCACGAAACGGTACGGGTGCCGCGGCAGAAGCATATCGGAAATTAGGCATATCCGTCACCGATGCCCACGGCAACTTAAAAGACGGTGAAACCGTTTACTGGCAAGCAATCGATGCCCTCGGCAAAATGCAAAATGAAACCGAACGGGATGCGCTGGCCATGCAGATATTCGGTAAATCGGCGCAGGAACTCAACCCATTAATTCAGCAAGGTTCTGCCGGATTCGGTAAACTTACCGATGAAGCAAAACGCATGGGCGCTGTGATGAGCGAGGATTCATTGAATGCCCTCGGTAAGTTCGACGACAGTATGCAGCGTTTAAAGTCAGGTGCCGGTGCCGCAAAGAATATGCTTGGTACGGTACTTCTTCCCCAGCTTCAGCTTTTGGCTGATGATGGGGTTTCTTTATTGGGCGATTTCACAAAAGGACTCAGTGAAGCAAACGGGGATTGGGGTAAAATCTCCGATGTCATCGGTAATACGGTCGGCGGCATCGTCAACATGATAATGGAAAACCTGCCGAAAATCATTGAACTTGGGATGGATATTGTAAGTTCAATCGGAAATGCAATACTCGAAAACCTTCCAATGATAATTGATTCGGCGGTAAGCATTATAATGACCTTACTGCAAGGACTCATTGACGCGTTGCCTCAGCTGACACAAGGCGCGTTGCAGCTGATATTGGCGTTGGTAAACGGTATTATCGAGAACCTACCGATGCTTATTCAGGCGGCAATCGATATGGTGGTAACCCTGGCGCTTGGAATAGCCGATGCTCTGCCGGAACTGATTCCTTCCATAATTGAAGCTATTATTCTGATTGTACAAACACTGCTGAATAATATGGATAAAATTCTTGAGGCCGCATTTGCAATTATTCAAGGCTTGGCTACAGGCCTTCTTAACGCACTGCCGAAACTGATAGATGCTCTGCCGAGTATCATTGCATCAATCATCGATTTCATAACAAATAATTTACCGAAGATTATTGAAATGGGCATAAAACTCGTTGTTCAGTTAGCAATCGGGCTTGTGAAAGCAATTCCTCAGTTGATTGCAAAACTGCCGGAAATCATAACCGCTCTTATCATAGGACTTGGAAAAGCCGTAGGTATGGTCGGAGAAATCGGTGTCAATATCGTAAAAGGTTTATGGGACGGGATTGTGAGCATGGGCAAATGGATAGCCGATAAGGTCACCGGATTTTTCAGTGGTATTGTTGACGGAGTAAAAGGACTACTCGGTATCCACTCCCCGTCAACAGTCTTTGCCGGTATCGGTGGCAACATGGGTGAAGGTCTGGGATCGGGATTTTTAAAGGCAATGACATCCGTTGAAAAGGATATGAAAAAGGCTATTCCCACTAACTTTGATATTAACGCAAGTCTGAACGGACTGCAGCCCGCCTATTCAGGAGTGCCTACCATGACATATAACCACACCGGCACAATCCGGGTTGAAGGCATCAATTCCAAAAGTGAATTAACAGGCGTGGTGGATATTATCATCGATGAGCTGAGGAAGGAGGTGCGAAGATAATGGCTTTACTCACAAACCGTGATACAAACGAGGAAATTACCCGTTTTGTAAGCCTTTTGGAAAAACAGGATGTTATCCGCACCATCCATATCACCCTTGACGGGCAGCAATATATTCAGCGTATCGGCGCGCCTACCATAAGTTATGAATTAAAGCTGTATGTTACGGATGACGGCAAACGGCTGCTTTCACAAGCAGAGGATGCCGCTTCCCTTTTGGAAGCAAGTGTGAAAACAGGTATTTACTACGGCAGAATTATTGAGCTCTCCGATTTTAAAAGGTTGACTTCCGGGTACTACGAAGTGACTGCCATACTTTCCAAGGTTACGGAGGTGTAGCCGATGAAATACATTCCTGCTGAACTATTAAACAAGCTGAATGAAAAATGGCAGGTTGAATCAAAAGACACACAGCCAAACTTACGGCTTGTTGCGACACAGGCAACAATAAATACCTTGATTTCAGAACCAATCCATGAGGATATCCCTTCCGCGTTCGGTGATGTGGCAATAAGGCAGCTTCCGGGCGAAAAAACACCGTCAATGGCCTATGCGGTTTGTATTGATAACGGGACGGCAAGAATCTATGAACGCCGCTTTCCCGCTTCGCTTGACAATGCCTGGCAGTATATATGGACGCTTGGTCCCGCAAAGGATGCGGCGATAGAATATGGCGGAAACTGGTTTCTGGAAGCCAAAAACCGATGGTATATCCTTGAAACCGAAGAAACACCGTATTTATTCTGGATAGGAACCGATGATACGCTTTACGCCCAAAAATGGGATAACGAGCAAACGCGTATAATCCTTGATACCGGCGTATCGCAAATCAGTGTATGCAAGGGTTGGCGCTCTTCCTTAATGGCAGGGCTTGACCAGGGGCTGGTTGTCGGATATTTGAAAGCCGGTAAAGTTTATTATAGGGCTTTTTGCATTCAGGATGATGGCATCGCTATTTGGGAACCGTCCTATGAAGTGACTGAACTTGGCACCGGTAACAACACACTGTCGGTGTTCCGCACTAATGATTTCAGAATCGGTTTTGTATGTGAAAACGCAGGACAAATGAAATGGACGCTTTCCCAAAGAAATTATGCCGGGATGTCCTTCAGACCCGAAACCGTCAATGCACAGGCTCAAAATGTTGTTTGCTTGATTGAAAATACAAAGGATGTGTTTATCCAAAGCGACGGCATCAATTATGCTGAGGCTGATATTGATGGCTTATGGTTTTTACAATACCCCACTACCGCACCCACACTTTCGGTTACAAGAACAGAGAAAATAAACGTTGATGCAAAAAACGCATCCGGTTTCAAGCTGTTTTTGAATCTCCCGATATCTTCAGTGCCTGATGATCTGTCATCAAAGATTACCATAACCCCGGCTATGCCTGTTACCGGTGTGAGCTATGACAGTGTAAATCAGGCACTAATTATTTCTGTGTCACCGAATTTTGTCAGAAGCATTGACGTGACCATAAACATTGCCGAGAGTCGCGGGGCTTATTACTATAAGTATCCGGGTCAGAAGCATCCGTTGGAAGCATTATCAGGCTTTGCAGCACGAGAAATCATCAGTTTCTACGGCTACGCAAAAAATGAAACGGTAAATGCTTCAATAAACAACCCACGAATAATCCTTGTAAATGCTGCATTCCGGTATTCTACCCATAAGGAAACAGTGGCGGCAACTGTTCAAGGGGTTACTGTAACACTTACGGCTGTATCAAGTTTACCGATTTAGGAGGGCAAAATGAATTTATACGAAAAAGTAAATGTGCATAATAAATTTGAGTTTTTAGTTGTTGACTCTGTTACGGGCAAGGAAAAACAAAAAGCCGTGGCATATAACACTATTCTTGACCAGTGGTTTAATGCGAGGGTCGTTAATGCTTATCCAAGCTATAATAACGGAGCAAGCAGAACCTATGATGTACTTCAGTATATAACCTTTGGTACAGGAACGGGGACTATTTCACCAACAAGGACGTCGCTTTTCACCTATCTGGACCGGAAAACGGCTACAACACAGCAGATTGTTTACGGTTATCCGACTTCATATGTTCAGAAGCAGATTAAACTTGAAGCAAATGAATATATCGGAAAGACCATAACAGAAGTCGGCTTTGAATTTTATTGCAGCCAATTTTGGGCATCCGATTCAAAATATTATCTCATGACGCACGCCCTTTTGCAGGACAGTGAAGGCAACCAGATAGCCATCAGTAAGACCGACACGGATGTAGTGTATATTACCGCAACCTTTTATTGCTCGCATACCCCGGCGGGCTTTGGTGCAAATGCGGTATATCCTGCGGCGGATAAAAACTATATAGCACGATGGGTACTGACCGGCGGCTTTGATACTACTGTCAGGTTCTCAAAATTTAACCTTGAATATTCAAGTGATATGCTTTCTTACAGCTCTGGTGGTCAGCAAATAAGAACAGGTGAAAAAAGCATGGATTTAAGCACTGCGATTGGAAACCTTGCCACCGGAAAAATGGATCTGCCCATGCTCACCTTCCTTGACAGCGAATGCAACAACAGGATAATCAAGCACCTTGGAGTTGCCGGAATCGGTGCTATAACCTTTCCGAATCATGATCTTTTCCCGCCGTACTTGGTCGAGCGTATTCCGATTGGCACAGGTGATGGTGTGCTGACTGATTTCAATATCAAAGCACCGTTAATAATGCTTGGCAGTGAAACCATATATGTGAACAATGTTGCAAAGGTAAGGGATGTTGACTACACGATTGATTACGAAAACAACTGCGGTGATTGGTATGAAAATTACCATACGGCTGGATTAACCTGTAAAAGTGCCGGAGTATCGTTCGGAGATCTGGCATCAAAAACTCCGAACAGCAGCTATGATTACCGTGACCCTTTTTCTTGGTGGAACTGTTATGACAGGACAGTATATCCCTCTTCCTGCACAGTAAACGATGTGAACCCGATAAAGATTGATTTTGGGACTGCAAAAGCCTGCAATACACTGAAATTTGATATTCTGACCGTACCGGCCGCAAGGATAGATACCCTTAAAATACAGTATTCGACCAACGGAACCGATTGGACTGATGTATCAGGGCTTTCAAGGACAGGTCAGGTCTGGAAATTTACTGAGGTTTCAGCAAGGTACTGGAGAACATTTTTAAGCGGTGAAGGGAATGCCACAGTTGTTGTAACATCAAGCGGTATGACAGGTTCGCCGATAACCCTTTCAGTACCTGTAGCATCATCAGATACGGCGAGTATTGTGGCGGGCAAGATAAAAACTGCCCTTGAAAACAATGCAAACATTTCGGCTTTATATGATGCTTCGGTTTCGGGTGCAAACGTAATTTTAACCGCAAAAACACCGATAGCAAATGTCTCGAGCTTGAATATCGCGCTTTCAAACGGAACTTGCGCCGGGCTGACTACAGTTTCAACCTCGACTGACACGACTGCCGGTGTCGCTGCCGTAAAGCAACAGGAAAATATTAATATAGCAGGAACCGTTGGAACTTCAGGGAATGCAACAGTTGTGGTCACGGCTAATGGAATGGCAAACTCACCAATAAACCTTTCAGTTCCGGTTACAAGCGGCGACTCGGCAACAACTGTTGCAAATAAGGTTAACGCGGCTCTCAATCAAAATTCAGACATTACGAACTTCTTTACAATCAGTGCTGCAAACGGCAGTTATGTACGGCTGACCGTAAAAACAGCTGCGGCAAATGATCCAACCTTAAATATCAGCATTGCAAATGGAACTTGTACAGGATTAACCACCATTTCAACATCCACAACTGATGCATCTGGTAATGCAGGAACAAAACAAGTAGAAACCTTAACCGTAGCGGGCAGTGTCAGCTACAATTGGACTTACAGTTTATATTATCAAAGTTTCCCGACAAGGGACGGTCAGAGTTTCGGCTCAACCTTCTTTTTGGGCAAAACAGTTCCCGGACTAAAATTCACCACACCGCCCCCGGCTGGCGCTGCGATAGACGCCACTTATTCATTAGAATATCCGTTTAAAACAGCAAATAACCTGCTTCGGTTCACCTACTCAATCGTACTCCAAAGGGGGTAATATTTTATGAGATTGACATTTGAATACACACAGACAATAGGGCAAGGCTTATCACCGCAGGTGGTTCATATGATGGATAACGGTTTAAAGGTTATCTATATCTCGGATGATGGGTTGGTGAAAGGGCTTGAAGCGTTCCCAAACCTCGGTTTGTATGACAATCTGACTTACAAGGATAAAGGCAGAATTTCCGCTGATTTCGGGGTGTCAAAACCTTCCCTCAAAAAGGTTGCCCATTATGGCGCTTATGGCTTTTGGAGTGCCGAAGAAATGCACAAGTTTGTCATGTATATGCTCCCCACGGATGTTTCACATACTCTTTTGAACGGCAACCTCTCCTGTTCCAAGGGGAGCGTTATATCGCAGCTTTCAGTCAGCCTTCAAAACGCAGGCGGTGAACTGATTGGCAGCAGACGGTGTGTTATCGCGCCAAACACAATCCTGGAGTTTTACTTCAGCCTTGGAAGCAGCGGAGAACTTTCCATGGGGCGCTTTTATATTGACAGAACGTCTGTCGGTTACCCGGAACAGAGCATATCAGTTACGGCAAGAAACGCAATCGGGAAACTACTAAAAGAACAGACCTTTGATGACAACACTGCTTTCACCGCATCAACCTTGAAGGATAATCTGACTGCTGTTTTAACACTTGCCGGGGTTGAGAATTTCTTTGTTGCAGACCAGCAAAAGCCTTGGAAACTGACCTTTGAACCGCAGGTAGCAATCCTTGACGGGATTCAGAATGTCATACAGCTGCTGCCCGGCTGGCAGATATCCGAAAATACAGACGGAACGGTCGGTATCGGACCCGTCACTGATGGGCGCTTTGAACAGCCGTCCACTTATATTTTTGAACGGGACAAATCCTGCTGGAGCTATGATATTGAATATGATGACGAGCAAACCGTAAGCAAATTATGCATCACCTGCAAAGAGCCTGCCAACACCGTGTTCCGGCAGTTACCGCCTCATAAATGGTGGGTATCTCCACCTAACAAGACAATGTATATCACCGTGCCGGACGGCACTTCCCTTGCCGATATGAACGCTTATGCCGATGAACTGACCGAGTCGGTTGCCGTATCAGGCAGAATAGAAAGTTTTGTCGGTATTTTTACCCCTCATATGCTTATTGGCGATGTGGTGGAATTGGTGGAGCCAGACGGAAAGCGCAGCATGATTGGAACAGTGACTTCCGTTAAGCACAACCTCGGCAGAAGCGGTTTTTACACTGAATTCTCGGTTGACAGCGGCGGGAGAAAAGGCAAACCTTTCTTGAAGGATTTAATGGGTCAGATTTCAGGCAGCAGAAAAACTGACGGCGTGGTTATATCGCTATAAATTACTGCCAAATACAGCGGTACGGCATCTTTGCTAAATGCAGAGGTGCTTTTTTATATATCCAAATTAAAAAAACGGAGGTAATTTCATGAAAGACATTTGGAACTTAATTCAAGTCGGCATTGCCGCAATTGGCGGGTGGCTCGGGTATTTTCTCGGAGGGTGGGATGGCTTTTTGTATGCGTTGCTTGCATTTGTAGTGATCGACTACATCACCGGGCTGATGTGTGCGGTACTCGATAAAAAACTGTCCAGTGAGGTCGGCTTCCGGGGAATATTCAAAAAGGTGATTATGTTTGCCCTTGTCGGCGTTGGACACATCATTGATAGAAGCATTATCGGAGATGGCTCTGTTATCAGAACAGCGGTCATCTTTTTTTATCTTTCGAATGAAGGTGTATCCATACTCGAAAATGCGGCACACATCGGATTGCCTATCCCCGACAAATTGAAGGACATTTTAGAACAGCTCCATAACAAAAGCGATGAGGAGGACAAGTAAATGAATCTGAAAAAACTGATACTTACAAACAATTCCTGCTATAAGGCAGGTCGCACCATAACCCCAAAAGGTATTATGGTACATTCCACCGGGGCGAATAATCCGAACCTGAAACGCTATGTCGGCCCAGATGATGGTTTCCTCGGCAAAAACCAGTACAACAACCACTGGAATCAGGATAAACCGGATGGCAGACAGGTTTGCGTCCACGGCTTCATCGGCAAGCTGGCAGACGGCAGCATCGCAACCTACCAGACGCTCCCTTGGAACTGGCGCGGTTGGCATGCCGGAGGTTCGGCAAATGATACACATATCGGCTTTGAAATCTGCGAGGATGGTCTGACCGATACCTCGTATTTTAATGCCGTATACAAGGAAGCGGTGGAACTTTGCGTGTATCTTTGCAAGCAGTACAACCTTACCGAAAAGAACATCATCTGCCATAGCGAGGGCTGCAAATTGGGCATAGCCAGTAACCACAGCGATGTTATGCACTGGTTTCCGAAGTATGGCAAGTCGATGGATACCTTTAGAGAAGATGTTCGCAAAGGACTTGTAGTAACAGCTCCCGCTCCAAATCCGTCCTCGGGATTCTCAGTCGGTGACAAAGTCATCCTCAATGGCTCGCTCTATTCTGACAGCTACGGAGGTGGGAAAGGCCGCTCTTTCCAGAACAAGACTTGCACTGTCACTCGCATTGTTGATACAAAGCGCAAATGCCCGTATCTGCTGGACAACGGACTGGGCTGGGTACCGAAGGACAGTATACTCAAAGCATAATAGTATTTTTTTTACATTGCCGCTCGTTAGGTTTAATAACCTGGCGGGCGGCTTTATTTTTTTATGGTCACCCACTTTTATTTTTCCGGTACTCAAACCACCCTCTTCTGTCCTTTGGATAGTGAAGGGAGTGGTAAAACATGATTGATGAAAAGCCGGAAATCGAAAATAAGACTGTTCCACAGGAGCAATTGCAGCGTGAAGTGGATTATGCAAGGGCACAGCGGGTGCTTAAGTCCATGCTTGAAAATGGACTTATTTCCTTGTCGGAATTCAACAAGATAACAGCGTTAAACCGCCAATCTTTCTCTCCTGCGCTGGCACAGATTATGCCCTAAAACCGTTGATATTACTTAGGTTTAGAGGTAATATGTGACACTGACAAGGAGGTGATAGTTTGAAAAAGGTAACAAAAATCGCTCAAAATAATGATAATCATACCGAACATTCCAAACTGCGTGTTGCGGCATATTGCCGCGTATCCACCGATAGCGATGATCAGCTGGTCAGCCTTGAAACACAAATAAAGCACTATGAATCCTACATCAATGCAAATCCCGACTGGGAGTTTGCAGGGCTTTATTATGACGAAGGCATCACCGGCACAAAAAAGGAAAAACGTCCTGAATTGCTTCGGATGATTGCCGACTGTGAAAATAAGCAAATAGACTTCATCGTAACTAAATCAATCAGCCGGTTTGCCAGGAACACTACCGACTGCCTGGAACTGGTGAGAAAGCTACTTGACCTCGGTATATGTATTTATTTTGAGAAAGAAAACATAAACACCGGGTCAATGGAAAGTGAACTCATGCTGTCAATCCTAAGTGGACTGGCCGAAAGCGAGTCGGTCTCTATCTCGGAAAACAGCAAGTGGTCGGTAAAGCGCAGATTTCAAAACGGCACCTTTAAAATATCCTATCCTCCCTACGGTTATGAAACTGATGATGGGAAGTTGGTCGTGAACAAAACACAGGCTGATATTGTCCGTTTTATATTCGCTGAAATTTTGTCCGGTAAGGGCACCCACAAAATTGCGGATGAGTTGAACCGATGCAACATACCTTCCAAGAAAGGTGGTCGTTGGACGGCGACAACTATTCGTGGGATGGTAGGAAACGAAAAATACTCCGGTGATGCCATTTTTCAAAAGACCTATACCGATGAGTATTTTAGTCGTCACTATAATTATGGTGAGCAAGAGCAATATCTTATGAAAAACCATCATGATGCGATTATCAGCCATGAAGATTTTGAAGCAGCACAGACCATCATTAATCAGCGCGGTAAAGAAAAAGGTGTGGTAAAGCATCATGGCAAATACCAGAACCGATACCCCTTTTCGGGTAAAATTATTTGCGGTAAGTGTGGCGGCAAATTCAAACGCCGCATCCATTCCACAGGCAGACATAATATTGCCTGGTGCTGTACCAACCACATATCGGACATCGGAAAATGCTCCATGAAATACATCCCCCAGTCCGATTTTGAATATGCTTTTGTCACTATGATGAACAAACTCATTTTCGGACACCAGACAGTACTCAGACCACTGCTTATAGCCTTACGAGAAATAAACTCAGATGACAGTCTGGCAACCATACGGGAACTTGACAAAAAACTCGAAGAAAATGCAGAACAGAGAAATGTACTGGTCGGTCTTATGACCAAAGGCTACCTTGAGCCGGCAGTATATAAAAAGAGTAATAATGAACTTTTGCAGGAGGCAGAACGTATACAACGCCAGAAGGAATCCTTACTCCGCTTTTTGAACAGCGACAGTAAAAACCAGAGTGAAGTCAGTGCAATTCTGCAATACGCTACCAAGGCGGCAATGTTGAAAGGCTTTGACAGTGATATTTTTGGGCGTTTTGTGGAGCGGATTATTGTTTACTCCCGAACGGAAATTGGGTTTGAATTAAAATGCGGAATTACGCTGAAAGAAAGGTTGGTGAGATAAATGGGACATACACCATATGGCTACCGGATTGAAAACGGAAAAGCGGTAATTGATGAAACAGCCAGCAAACAAGTAAAAACCCTGTTTCAGTCCTATCTGACAGGCGATTCATTAGCAACCGCTGCAAAGAAAGCTGGTATCAAAGCCTTCCATGCGGGAATCGGAAAAAATCTTCAGAATACTCACTATCTCGGTGATGAATATTATCCAGCGATTATCGACCCGGACACTTTTGAAGCCGCACAGGAGGAACGCATCAAGCGGGCTGAAAAGCTTGGTCGTATTCGAGAACCAAAAGAAGAAATAAAGGTCGTCTATCCCACTTCCTTTCGCATCAGCGAAGGGACAAAGCGGTTTGACGACCCGTTCCAGCAGGCGGAATACGCCTATAGTCTTATAGAAAGTGAGGTGCATGAAAATGGAGGTCAGTAAGAATGTAACCGTGATCCCGGCAAGGAAGCATACCCGAAAGAGTAATGATGAAGAAAAACCAAAACTTCGGGTGGCTGCCTACTGCCGTGTTTCCACAGACAGCGATGAGCAATCCACCAGCTATGAAGCGCAGATTGAACACTATACTGCATATATTAATGCCTGTCCCGATTGGGAACTTGCCGGAATTTATGCCGACGATGGTATATCGGGAACTAACACAAAAAAGCGTGATGAATTCAACCGTATGATTGACGAATGCATGGCGGGTAATGTCGATATGGTTATTACAAAATCAATCAGCAGGTTTGCCCGAAATACACTTGATTGCCTAAAATATATCCGTCAGCTGAAGGAAAAAAACATATCCGTCTATTTTGAAAAAGAAAACATCAACTCCATGGATTCAAAGGGCGAGGTCATGCTCACAATTATGGCGTCACTTGCACAGCAGGAAAGCCAATCCTTAAGTCAGAACGTGAAGCTGGGTCTGCAATATCGTTACCAACAGGGTGAAATCCAAATCAACTGCAAATGGTTTCTCGGATACACAAAAGATGAGAATAAACACTTGGTGGTAGTGCCAGAGGAAGCCGAAATTGTAAAGCGCATCTTCCGGGAATACCTTGAGGGAGCGAGTATGCTGAAAATCGCCCGCGGTTTGGAAGCGGACGGTATACAAAACGGAGCAGGTAAAGAAAAGTGGCACACCAGCAATATCAACACAATTTTGCGGAATGAAAAGTACATCGGCGATGCCCTTTTGCAGAAAACCTACACCGTTGACTTCCTCACAAAAAAGCGGGTCAAGAATAACGGACTTGTACCACAATACTATGTGGAAAACAGCCATGAAGCCATTATCCCGCGTGAAATTTTCATGCAGGTTCAGGAAGAACTGGTTCGGCGCCGAAGCGTTCATACCAGCAAGAATGGTAAAAACAGAACTTTTAGCAGTAACCATTGCTTTTCCCAGATGATATTCTGCGGCAACTGCGGCGAAGTGTTCCGCAGGGTCCACTGGAACAACCGTGGCAAAAAGTCCGTGGTCTGGCGCTGCGTCAGTCGCCTGGAAAATACCGGACTGTTCTGCGATGCCCGCACGGTACTGGAAAGCACCATCGAGCGGGTACTGGTCACCGCTATCAACCAAACATTATGCGACAAAGACGAATTCCTTACCACCTTGCAGAGCAACATCAAAACTGTCCTATGTTATGAAAATAATCAGACACTTGCTGATATCGAAAAACGGCTGGCAGAACTTCAGATGGAACTTCTGAAACTGGCAAACTCCAAAGCTGACTATGAGGATGTCGCAGATGAGATTTACCGCCTACGTGAGCAAAAGCAACAGGTGCAAGTTGAAAATGCAGGGCGGGATGAATTGAAAAAACGCATTGCCGACATGGGCGCTTTTCTGCGGGAACAGCCCACCGCCCTGACCGAATACGATGAGCCGCTCGTCCGACGGCTGATTGAGAAAGTCACCGTTTTTGAGGGTAAGTTTACGGTGGAATTCAAATCCGGTGTGACCGTGGACGTGAATGAATAGGTATAAAAACAAACAAGGCACTCTACGATGTGATTTTGTGTAGGGTGCCTTGTTTTTTAGTATAAACATAAAGCAAATCTCATTATTCTCTTCACGATAAATGTAGTTTCTCAGCTAAAAGGTCTTTATCAAATCCTATCTGTACAAATTCATAGAAAGCTGTTCCATCAGGCGAAAAGATACTAACATCATTTTGCTTAATAAAAATTGGTGTTTTTATTGCTCCAATATTCATTTTAATCCATTCATCACTTTCTACAGGTATATCCCAAAAATCTTGAATTGAAACCTTGGCTTCCGTTGCGATTGTTTTCAAATATTCGACTGTATTATCATTAGAGTCTATTTTTTTAATAAAATGCAAAATGTGTTTTTCTCGCAACCACTTTAATGGTTCGATAATTTCAGTGCCATTAGAGTAAATCAATATTATTTCAGAGTGCGGATGTAAGTCATTCCAACAAAGCATTTTATATTTATCAATTAGTTGTTCAATACTGTCGGTAGTTCCGTCTTTTCCTATAAATCTGTTATAAAGGTTTCTAAATATTTTACAGGCATCATTTAAATTCGAATCATTAATTATAAAAGGATCTTCTTTGTCATGTAATGCTTCATCGATATAGGTCTCCAATTGAAAGGCTTTTAGCTGATTACAATTGCTGTCGAGAGAATTCAACATATGTAATGCTAACTGCATATGTTGAGAACTTCCATTATCCAGCAAACTCATAAAGCAGCCACTAACATTCATCATTTTACTTAGTAAATTTTGAAGTTTCATAGGGAGCCGATATGCTCTCATAGCACTTCTTGTATCGCTGAGAAAGCTATATATAATCTCTCTATCGTGTTCATTATACATTTTATCGGTTATAGGAACTGTGAAAAATTTAGGCACAGTCCAGCAAAATTTATCTCTTAATATGTAACTGTACATCTTATCGTCATAGGGTTCAATAGCTGGAATGACTATGTTATATGCACACCATTGACTTGGCCACATACTTGTATCAATACAAGTGAAATATGAAATACCTTGTACTACTAAATTATTGCGCTGAACCCACTGCATAAGCATTTGAGGAATAATGTATTCCTGTTTGTATGGAACCTTACCGCTCTGATTCACAAATGAACAAGCTAATATCAAAGGATAGATTTTCAAATACTTGGTAACGACGTCTATCCAAAGGTCAAAATGATTATACTTTATGGATGTCCCCCAATTGCAAATTTCGTCTGGAGAATACAAAGAGAGGAATCGTAGTTCCTTGTCGAACAATCGGTTTTCAAAAGTCGAATCATAGCTATACTCATACTGATATTCAGAATAATAGTATTTTTGCGGATATCCGCATTCCTGCCAAGCTAAAGGAAGCATTGTCGATAAATACAGGCTTGGGAAACCCGCTAAACTGAATCGTTCGTTATTAGAATATGCCCGCTTGGAAAGCGGAAGATGGAATAGTTCATCTGCATTTTGCGAAATATTGTAAGATTCATATTCAACAGGCCTAACCCTAAAATATCGATATCCTGGAGTGGTGCGAAATCTTGTCCAAAAAGTCTGCTCATTAGTAGTTATTTGAACGTGGTCATCAATCGAACTGATAAAAATATCATCTTTTATTCTGCTCATCAATATATCAAATTCTTCTTGAGCATTTTTAAGATTAGCACTTTGGTAATGCTTTAATATATTAAGGAGAGAGTCTATATTTAATTTTGTTGCATCACAAATCTCAGACATTTTATGTTTAATTTTTGCTTCTTCATCATTCTTAAATTCTTCGCCGTTACATTGGAGAAGAAATGATACAAAGGCATCCGTTTCTTCTCTAAACTTGTCAGAAATAATAAAATCATTATTAAAATACCTTTTAGGCAATGTTATTTTTCGCAACATCTCTTCTATTTTTAATGCCATATAGTCCCTTCTTTCAATTAGCAAACTTCCTGTTATTGCTACTACCAGCTATTTAATTGAACTTCACATTTTTGTCACAACACTGCTTCATCAAACTTTTTTACTATTATAATTGATAAGTTGTAAAAATGTAAAACTACGTCTACATCCAACCTGCTCTGTCAACCTCGGATTTTTGAAAAAACATCTAATCTGCTCTGTACGCTACCTCTAACATCTAATCTGCTCTGTACCGAACACCTGACATCTAATCTGCTCTGTACGGTTCAAAATTTGCCCTTTTGACTTATTCCCGTGAACCGATAATACCACAGTTTCTGATCATCGGTTTTCAACCAGTAAAATTCACAAATCCCCTTATTTCAAGCCTTTTACACACACTTACTCTTTCGCCCTTGACATCAATACCACGCACTCGACGTGCGTCGTTCTTGGGAACATATCAACAGCCCTTGCCCTTAATATATGATAGCCTTTTTTACAAAAGAACGCACAGTCACGTGCAGCTGTTGCAGGATTGCAGGAAATCATCACTATTTTAGATGGTGACATTTTAAGTATCGCTTCAAGAGTATTGCTATCACAGCCTTTGCGAGGTGGATCGACAACAATTAAATCAGGGGCAGTATT
>QKJV01000063.1 GCA_003249165.1 Desulfobulbaceae bacterium
TCAGCCTGTGGTTATTGATCATACTGCCTATATTCGTTTTTTTCTTTCGCGCCAAAAAAATGGAAGCATTTCTGCCGATATCAATTTTTAGTCAAGTCGGGCTTGGTCTTTTGGTTGTTATGCTGCTCATTGGCTGGGGACTGGGGGCAATCGGCGTAGTGAACCTTTTCAGTGGTGCTCCCCGCCTCATTCGCCTTACAGAAGTATTTATTTTTTTGCTTGTCCTGCTTTTCAGCGTGGGATTTTTGCTTATCTGCTGGTTCCATTATGAGATATATCAAAATGTTCCTCTTAAACTGGACTCGCCATTTGCGGAGATGCTGAACAGGCAGCTTGCCGCAATAAATGAGGGTGCTGAATATGCGCTCCCTTTCTACCGGACTGAAGACCCACCTCGGTATGTTCTGCCGCTCTGGCTGGAAAATGAGAAATATTATTTCTGGTTCATGTGCTATACCGTTATGGTTTGGGTCAGTCATCAGCGGGTCTCTGATCATCGTTTTCGTGCTACTTTACATATTTTGCTGGCTGTCCAGTTATCCATCCTTTATTTCCACGCTGACCCGTTTTTCAATCCTCTGCCGAAATTTTTCTCGGAGATATCCCCTTGGTTTTCCGGGTATCTCCAGGGCGGGCAGCGTTTCGGTTTTTTCATGCGCCTTTATCCGAGGATGATTTTTTATTACAATGCACAATATATGTGGCTTCATCCTCCGCTTCTCTTTCTCTCTTACGCCTGTATCACCATGACCTTTTCCGCTTCAGTTTTTATGCTCGTCCGGCGTGATGCCCAAATAGAAAAGTTAAGCTATGATTTTGCCAAGTTTGGGTATTTTCTCTTAACAACAGGAATGCTGTTCGGTTACCCTTGGGCACTCAAGGCTTGGGGGCCAAACTGGTGGTGGGATCCAAAGATATGCAGTTCAATCATGATGTGGCTGATATATAGTGCCTATCTGCATACGCGACTTTATCTGGCAAGATCTTGCATGTGGTATTTTACATCCGTCCTCGGCATTATCTGTTTCGTTGCCATGATTTTTACTTTTTTAAGTTCTTTTCTTTTCCCTGGTGAACACTCGTTTGTTTGAGAGAGATGACAGATGAAAACTAAAAGTTCACAGGATTTCTATCTTGTGCTGGCAACTGTCGGAGTCCTTTTTGCGATCTCTCTGATTTGTATTTATGGCATGTTTTATTTTAAAATCGCTGAGATCCAACAGGTTGCTCCTGCTGAAAAACTACGCTACATGAACCTGATGAACAGTGCTGCCATTCCTTTTGTTGCTGTTCTGGTGCTTTTATTAGGTGTATGTATTCCAAAAAGGCTTTTCCCGCCAAAATGGTTAAATATTTTCGCAATTGTGTTGATCGTCCTTGCCGGTGGAACAGCATCGTGGTTCGGTGCAAGAACAGCTGTTCTGCTTATACTGTCTGCTTCACTTGTTCTGCAGATTGTAGTGTTGGTACTTGCCGCCGGCGGCAGTCGTTTGCCGCAGTTTGAAAAGAGTGGCTATTGGGTCAGGGTCGGTTCATCTCTTGTGCATCTTGGGCTCATTCTTTTTGTTTTTGATCTGCTTTTATATCGTTATACTTTTCTGCATCTTTTCCTTTTCTGGATAACAGCGGTTGCTTTTATGGCGGGGATGTTTTTCTGCTTCTATGCTCATAATGTGGTTCGACTGATAACCCTGATTAAAATGCGCCGGGAATCGTCTTCTCCTTAATAATTTGTTACCGGGTTGGAATTAATTGACCAACTATTAGGAAAAAAGTATGAGATGCTGCCGTAGCCGATTGCCTTTTACGAAAAGTGGCACACGATCTGTAATCTGTTTGAAATATGTTGCCCCTCTCAGAATTGTGACAGTGATAAGTATTTGGGGAAATGCACTGTACACCTATCTACACCTTGAAACTCTCTCGTTGACTATGAAATTTTTGATCTTGATTCACCTTTTTCTCGCAACATATATCCTTCTTGAATGTCGGCGGAGTGAAAGCTTTCACAAAATTTATGGCGAATTAGCAAACAGGCGGACAAATCAAGAAAAAAATAAAAATTAGCCGCAAGTGATCTTGCTCACAACGGAAAAGTCTCCTTTTTAAAATTGGATATCAGCAATTCGCAAAATCGTAGCATCAGACGTTTAAAGAAAAATAATTAAAAAGGATTGACAGGGAATGATGTATTCATTAATTTTTAACCATACCAAAAATTAGGCGAGTTTAATTTTGTTTTGGCTTGTTAACCTGTGTGGGCTGAGCCGGGTGATTAAAATGCAATACTTAGATACCATAGTGACCATTTTCATTGTGGCGGCCGCCGGCTTTTATCTTATAAAGAGATTTTTTTTCAGCACCAGCAGCTGTGGTTGTTCGTGTGGGTGCTCTGCTGGAGGCGGTAAAGATGGAGATGAAAATAACGCTTTCGATTCCGCGGCGGCTGTTTGCAAAAATAAGTCAAATTGCGGAAGGAAATTCCCTTCCAATTATTCGGGATGCAAATGTTCAGGAGAATAAAGCTATGTCTCGGATGATGTTGCGGCAGATGAGAAAGAATCAGAAAGGTGTCATTACTGCTGTGAAAAAAGATGGAGAGCTGGGAAGGCGTATACGTGATATGGGGCTGGTCCCGGGAGCCGAGATAATTGTTCAGGGAAGGGCACCTCTGTATGACCCTGTTGCCTTGCGGGTAATGGGAAGTGTTGTGTCCTTGCGAAATAACGAGGCAGATTTTATTGAGGTTGAGGTGCTGTCCTAACCTACCAATCAACTATCAAGGTGGGGAGTCGACAAGAAGGGTAATCGCCTCTTTATCCTAAAACCCATTCCCTCACAGCCTAATCATGGAAAAAACAGTTCTGTTTTCATACGGATCCGGAAGAATTAGTGAATATGTATGTCAGAAAAATACAATTTCGTCCTGTTACCGCGTACTATAGCTGCAATGAAAAGACAGTGATATGAACGTGGAATTTAAAATTGCCCTGGCAGGCAACCCCAATTCAGGAAAAACAACTCTTTTCAACGCTTTAACCGGTTCCCGGCAGCATGTGGGGAATTATCCCGGGGTAACCGTCGAAAAAAAAGAAGGTGTGTACCGGCTTGATAAGACGAAAATAGATATTGTCGACTTGCCGGGGACCTATTCGCTTACCGCATACTCGGAAGAGGAGGTGGTGGCGCGGGATTTTCTCGTGTTTGAGAAACCGCGGATTATTGTCAATATCATAGATGCCGCCAACCTCGAAAGAAATCTTTATCTGACAACCCAGTTTTTTGAACTTGGCATCCCTGTGGTCATTGCGCTTAATATGATTGATGCGGCACGTGATCGAGGGATCGAGATAAATGATGAACGTCTTTCGGAATATCTCGGGGTGCCGGTTGTGCCAATCATCGCGCGAACAGGATATGGTACGAAGAGGTTGATGGAGGAAACGGTTCGCCTTGCAGCAAAGCAGGAAGAGTGGAAGTCTAAACCGATCTCTTATGGAGAGGATATTGATTCGACCCTTCTTGATCTGAAAGAAAAAATTTTACATACTCATTTTCTTACAGAGAGTTATCCCCCGCGGTGGGTAGCGCTTAAATATCTGGAAAATGACCAGCAGATCATCGAGAAAGGGAGAAAGGAGAATCCGGATATTTCAGCAGAACTGGAACAAAGAGTGGAAGTTGTATCCCGTCATCTGCATGAAACGATGGCGACTTATCCCGAAGCAATGGTCGCGGATCATCGTTACGGTTACATTAAAGGCATTTTACAGAAAGGCATTATTTCACATAAATATGATAAAGACAGGCTGTATACATCGGATCGTATTGACAAGGTATTGACCAACCGTTTTCTCGGTCCTTTAATAATGTGTCTTGTCCTGTTTGGTCTGTATACATTTACTTTCAACTACAGCGAGTTGCCCGTTTCGCTGCTCGAAGGTCTGTTCGACCAACTCTCCCGGATAGCGAATCAAACCCTGCCGGAAGGATATCTTAAATCTCTTATTATCTCGGGGATGATCGACGGTGTTGGCGGCGTTCTCGGTTTTGTCCCCCTTATTATGTTCATGTTTTTCGGCATAGCTATTCTTGAGGATTCCGGCTATCTGGCCAGGGTGGCCTTCATGCTGGATCGAATTTTCAGAATTTTCGGCCTTAACGGCAGTTCAGTAATGGCATATATCCTTTCCGGCGGCATTGCCGGCGGATGCGCTGTCCCCGGTGTAATGGCAACGCGAACCCTTCGTTCGCCAAAAGAGAGAATGGCGACTCTGCTTACGGCGCCATTTATGAACTGCGGAGCCAAACTCCCAGTGATAGCCCTTTTCATTGGTGTATTTTTCCGGGACCATAAGGCCCAGTACATGTTCTTTTTTACTATACTGTCCTGGTTTGTTGCCCTTACTTTGGCAAAATTGTTGCGATCAACCGTTTTGAGCGGTGAGAGTACACCATTTGTCTTGGAGTTGCCGCCCTATCGGTTTCCAACTTTGAAAGGTCTTGTCATCCATACATGGGAAAAGACTTGGCAATACATCAAAAAAGCAGGGACGGTAATTTTAGGTATTTCAATACTGATATGGGCTATGATGACCTATCCTGGGCTGCCTGCTGCTGAAAAAGAAAAATTTGACTTACAAAGACAGAAGGTTGAAGCTGCGTATCCGTTACAAACATCGGTTGAAGATACCACAAATACGATTTCGATTGAAAAGGCCGCGGAAAAAAACCGTCAACTTGCGGTGATTAACGGTGCGGAAAGTAAAACAGCATTACGTTATTCTCTTGCTGGACGTGTAGGGACGGCCCTTGAACATATAAGCTCTTTTGCCGGATTTGATTGGCGTACCAATATTGCACTTATTGGTGGAGTTGCGGCAAAAGAAGTGATTCTTTCCACTTTGGGGACAGCCTATTCGCTTGGATCAGAAGGCCAGGAGAAGGACAGCTCCCTGGCTGAGACGCTGGCCGCAGACCCGAACTGGAATCCTGTCAAGGCTATGAGCGTGTTGCTCTTTATTTCTTATTACGCCCCGTGTTTCGTGACGGTTATCTGTATAAGCCGCGAGGCCGGTTCCTGGAAGTGGGGCGCCTTTTCCATTGTTTTCAATACCGTTTTTGCTTTTTTCCTGGCAGTGCTTGTTTACCAGCTTGGGTCATTGGTCTATTAAATCCGATGTCCTTTGCTGGGCAGATAATCTGAGGTATAAAAAAATCCCGTTCGGACCATTTTGCACGGTCTGAACGGGATGAGAGGAATAAAAATGCAGCAGTTACTGCCGAGTAAGCTGCCGATATTTTATGCGATGCGGTTGCTCTGCCGCAGCACCTAGCCGTTTTTTTCGATCAGCCTCGTATTCCGAGTAATTTCCATCAAAGAAAGTAACCTTGCTGTCTCCTTCGAAGGCGAGTATATGCGTTGCTATTCTGTCCAGGAACCAGCGGTCATGGCTGATAACAACGGCGCAACCACCAAAGTTTTCCAGTGCCTCTTCGAGTGCTCGGAGAGTGTTGACATCGAGATCGTTTGTTGGTTCATCCAGAAGAATGACGTTGGCTCCCTCT
>QKJV01000277.1 GCA_003249165.1 Desulfobulbaceae bacterium
AGATCACTGTCAAGAAGCAAAACGACCTTATTGCCGCCCTCACTTTTAGCCACATGCATCGCCTTATCCGCTAAGGAAAAGAAATCCTCGTAATTTTTCAAATTGGCAGTATTATTCGATGCAACTCCGACACTGATGGAAATCTGCCGGCCAATGTCCCCGTCCTTGAAGATGAAGCGACACATTTGTGAGTGGATATTACGGGCAATCATGTGGCCTTCCAAAGCATCGGCATCGGGCAGCAACACGCCGAACTCATCAGCTCCGATTCGGCCGCAGATATCTGTGTTGCGGATATGACTGACTAGCAGATCGGAAATTTCTTTCAAAAGAAAATCACCGAATTTCCTACCACAGGAAAAATTAATCTCTTTAAATCTGTCGATAGTGAAAATCATAAAAACAAGTCCGCTGCCACGACGGGCGGCAAGACGATATTCACGGGCTAGCACCTCAATAAAGTGACGCCGGTTAATAAGTCCTGTCAGGTTATCCTTTACTTCCAGCTCACTGAGCCGAGTCATCATCTGCTTGTTGTCGGTTATATCCCGGTAGATCATGAGGCACTGCCAGACAAAGCCATGTTCATCTTTTATGGGATAGGCGGCAATTGAAAACCATCTATTATCCAGAGATGGTTCCTGCCGCTCAATATGCAGTGGCTTTCCAGAGTGGAATACACGGCAGGCAGGGCAATCAATTGATGGGTTGTTAAGACTATGAAAACACTGAAAACATTTCTGGCCGATCACTTCGGCTGGAGCAAATTTATCGTAGGTGGCCTTATTGGCTCTGACAATCTTGAATTCGCGATCGATGATATACATCAAATCGTCAACAACATCAAAGGTTGTCTGCCAGATACGGTTATGATCAAGATGCCGGTCAAGACTTTTTTCAGGCAGTGCTGTACGTATCACCTGTTCAAGCTCTTCAACTCGTTTTTGCAATCTGACTACATCTTTGGCCAGTTCTTCTCTCGATTTGTTCCCAAAATTCATAACAGCTTATGCCTCTTTTTTCGAATGCGTAGCATCGTCTCGCAAGCAATAGCCAGAACTGCCATTTTTGTCACTTAAAAAAAATTTCCTAACAGGCGATGAAAATATGGCAAGATAAAACAACCCATTGGAAAATTCCACAAATAATTTATACTAATCCACCATGCAAGCAGAAAAAGAATGTAAAAGATGCGGTACATGTTGCAAAAAAGGCGGACCGATACTTCATATCGAGGACCTGCCTCTTTGCCGAAAAGGGGTTCTCCCCATCCACAAACTTATCACCATCAGAAAAGGAGAACCTTCCTTTAATCCCTTTTCGGAACAGGTGGAACCCGCCAAACAGGAAATGATTAAAGTCGCAGGCAAGGGGGCGAGCTGGGAGTGCGTTTTTTATGATGCAGCCCCATCTTCCTGTACAATTCATGCAGATCGCCCGCTGGAATGCAGGCAGCTGGAATGTTGGGATACTACTCAGATTGCGGCGGTCTACGGAAAAAATTGTTTGAATCGCTTTGCGCTGATCAACGAAAATGAGCCAATCCTAAGACTGATTAAAGATCACGAACGACAATGTTCTTACTTGGCGGCGTTACCAATAATTGACCGTATGGCCGCAGGCTCAGTCTCCAGCGGGGATCTTGAAAAGCTGACAAAGCTCATGCAAGATGATCTTGTCCTGCGAGATAGGGCAGTAAGCGCCCTCAGCCTCAGTCTTGCACAGGAACTTTTTTATTTCGGCAGACCCCTTTTCCAAACCCTGCAACATCCAGCTCTGCGAGTGACGCTGGACGGAGGCTGCATACGACTGGAAACAAATGGATGAAAAGAAAAAATGTAAAGGTGAACTCCCGTTTTATTATCAGAGTCCAGACCTGGCAAAAGAGTTAGCAACAATCTCCTGCGCCTCCTTCTGTATTTGCTTCAGATGTGCTTCTCCTTTAAAACTTTCCGTGTAAATTTTATAAACATCTTCAGTCCCCGAAGGTCTTGCCGCAAACCATCCATTTGTCGTCACAACCTTCAGGCCGCCGATTGCTGCCCCGTTTCCTGGCGCATGGGTGAGTTTTGCCAACACCGTTTCACCGGCAAGCATTTCAGCCTCAACATCTTCAGGGGAGAGATTCAACAAAATTTTCTTCTGTTGGGCAGAAGCCGGGGCTTCAACCCGTTCATACAAAGGAGACCCGTATTGTGCCTCGAGTTCCCGGTAGTGCATACCGGGATCTTTCCCTGTCACGGCTGTAATCTCGGCTGCAAGGAGAGCCATGATAATACCATCCTTGTCCGTGGTCCAGACGCTGCCATCTTTGCGCAGGAATGAAGCTCCAGCACTTTCCTCACCGCCAAAACCATACTCACCCTTGAAAAGGCCCTGAACAAACCATTTAAAGCCTACTGGAACCTCTGAAATTTTCCTGTTGATACCTGCCGCAACCCTATCAATCATTGAACTTGAAACCAGTGTTTTACCTACCATGGAATCGCTTTTCCAGTCAGGACGATGGGTAAAAAGATATTGTATGGCTACAGCCAGATAATGATTGGGATTAAGCAAACCGGATCCCCTGGTGACTATACCGTGTCGATCGTAATCTGGATCATTGCCGACGGCGATATCGAAACGGTCTTTCAAGGCGATGAGCGAAGCCATGGCATAGGGTGATGAACAATCCATCCGGATTTTACCATCTTTGTCTAACGTCATGAACGAAAAAGATGGGTCTATCCGTTTGTTAACGACCTCGATGTCAAGTCCGTACCGTTCGGCTATTACCGGCCAATAAGCAATCCCTGAGCCTCCCAATGGATCAACGCCGATTTTCATACCAGCTTGTCGAATAGCATCCATGTCAATGACATTCTCCAGATCATCTACATAGGGATGCACGAAATCATAGGGCACAGCCAATTCGGAATCAATAGCCTCGGCAAAAGGAACTCGCATAACACCTCGGAGGCCATCTGCCAGCAGTTCATTTGCCCGGCGTTCTATTACCTTTGTGGCATCACTGTCAGCCGGTCCGCCATGGGGGGGATTGTACTTAAAGCCACCATCCTCCGGAGGGTTATGTGATGGGGTGATAACGACACCATCGGTCTGCTTAGCAGACTGCTTTTTGTTGTGCGCAAGAATTGCATGTGAGATCACCGGGGTGGGAGTATATCCCCTGCCCTGCTGATAGCGAACTTCCAAACGATTGGCAACGAACACTTGTAGTGCTGTAGCAAAGGCGGGTTCAGAAAGTCCATGGGTGTCCATTCCCACAAAAATGGGCCCTTTGATTCCCTGTGACAGGCGATATTCAACAATCGCTTGAGAAATAGCCAGGATATGCTGCTCGTTAAAACTCTTCTTCAGGGAACTGCCACGATGCCCGGAAGTGCCGAACGCGACCTTTTGCGCCTCCTGATTAACATCAGGTCTATACTCATAATATGCGGATATCAATCGGGGAATATTACACAACATTTCCGGAGTAGCGGGTTTACCTGCCTGTGGATGCAGAGCCATTTTTTCTCCTTGAGCAATTATTGAATTCTTTTGATCGAAGAAAGAACGTAAAATTTCATTCTGGATCTACAACATTTATCCTGGACCAAACAAAGGAGGAACATTATCGAATGCAGTATACTGAATTGTCAATTTATCCATAAACTACTGTCGTAGCAACAAAATTATCGGATTGTCCAATTTAACTTTACTTGGCGCCGAGGAGCGGGAAAACATCAGATAATAACATATCTTTGCTTAATGGATGGTATCTGGAATACATTTGATCAAATACAAAGACCTATCCCAGACATTATACCAACTTCATTGAGAGTATTCAGAAGCTCGATGAAAAATTTTCAATAATGTATGGTAAGCCAGATTGTCTGCATGTTGCGTGCTGTCCATTCAACCCTGTGTCTGCAATGAGCTGGCAGGAAAATATAATCGCCTGGTTTAAGTGTGATAGGTTGCGCCCTTTCCTCAAGACGTAATGAGGCTGATCCTCTAAGAAGAATAACCCATTCATTTTTATCCTGATCGTACCATTCTCCCTCAGGTGTAGAGTGCTCCATCGAAACAATTCTCTCAAGCCTGAAGGTTGGTTGATCCAGAATATTTTCAAAAACTTCATCTGGTAAAACGAAGGGAATATTTTCGTAAATATTTTTTTTATCCATGGTGAAAATTACGACTTCCGAGGTAACATTTTTCCTTTGAAGTCCTCGTTACAGCTAATACCCTTATGTAAGGTAAGCTTCTTTCCATCACCGCAGCCTGCCTCGTATTCGTTTAGGAATACTCGTGCTGCTAGAAATTTTTTATGGGAGATACGGGGATGGCGCTTTTGCATAAAGCGTATCAACCCCACATCGCTATTGCAAACCTGAACAGAAAGAGGAGGATAAATATGATCGACATTTTTCCCCTGTCCTGAATTGTCTGCTTTGTCTCCTTCCAATTTTCTGGCAAACCCTTCGAGAACTCCTAAAAAATAGGACCTTCTCTGTTTGGTTGTGGCGCGATTTTTTAACCGAAACTGATCCCAGAGAAAATGCATCCGGTCTAGCAAGAAAAAGTAAACATAGTTCGCGATGAGTACATTTTCTGTTGTTCCTAATATCTCAATGGTTTTATGTTTACAGTCTAATGTTGGGTCATAAAGATCAGAAAGAACAATTTTCACAAAAAAATAATTAGTGAGTATCGAACAGATTTTTCTCTGGTAGTTTTCGATTCTTTTCTTCTTCTGGTTGATAATTATACATTCATAAGTATCCGGAAGACTCCGTTTTATTCTGTCAAGATTATATTTGGCTATCAGTAAATTTGCCTTTTCCATCGCTGACATGGCCTCATGTTCATTACGGGAATCGGCTAAAGCCAGTAGTTTTTCAACTTTACCGAGAATTCTATGTTTTCGGTATTTATCTGTTTTTTCGTGGATATCGCAAATAATTCGAGGGATGGCACCTGATGCCCCTCTGAACTCTAACGGCACACCTATCATATCACATGCTTTATCAAATTCGGCACCATGAACATCACGAGTGTGAAAAATTTCTGTACCAATCTGATGCGCCATTTCATGTTTGAGGATGTTCAACACCACGTCCCAGCTATATTCTTGGATAAGCCTTGCAGAAATTTTCAAGGTTCTGGTTTCGGCATGCCAACTTCCCCAAGTAGCCGAGTTATTGCTGATTTCAATAACAGGAACGGAGATTTTGACACCGTATTGCCAACAGATTTTCTCATGCTCATGATAAAGCTGCATAATCCAGGAACGCTGCAGATTACTTTCTTTTTTATTAATCTTTGACTCTCGCAATGTGACAAAAAAAGTTAGTTTTTAAATTTTTCAATGCCAACCGTTTTTTACAGTCCGCTTCGTAAAAAGATCACTAAACCTATCAGCGGCAGACCATTCCGGACCACAAAAAAATTCACGAACTTAATATTCAACCATGGAAGTTTGGCCACAAAGGTATTTGCGTCTTTTTCTGTAGTATACTATTCAATTTTTTTTTCAACCTACAACATCGCCTCGGCAGAGCTGTTTGAACGCTG
>QKJV01000369.1 GCA_003249165.1 Desulfobulbaceae bacterium
GAATTTGTTCCGCCACGCACACGTGACATATACTCTTTGGTGGCATGGATATAAAAACCATCAAATTTAAGAATTTTCGTCAATAATTGTTCAATTGTTTGAATTCCCTGACCAGCTTCCCCAGCCATGACAATGGAAATATCATTTACTGCAGAGGATGATCTGTTCATTCCGACACCTCCTGTAAATAATTTATCAAAAAAATCAATTCAACATTTCATCAACCCCACTTTCAATGAAAAGCAGTCATTTATTTTTAGTGCTTATCTATAAATAAATTTCTTGCCAATTTGCTATAAACAGTTGATAATCCGTCGAATACAATCGTAAACGACGGAGGCGTAGTATGGCACGAATTAAAACGTGGGAAGTTTCCGACAAGTTTTGGTCCCTGGTCGAACCTTTGATCCCGAAGAGCCCACGAGTTGAACAGAAGGCGTATGTCCGCAAGCCTGGAGGCGGCAGAAAGCGGAAGTATTCGGATCGTTTGTACTTTGCTGCGATTGTGTATGTGCTCCGCACAGGTATCATCTGGAACGCTTTACCGCGGGAAAAATTCGAAGGTTTGGGATCGGCGGCAGTTCACCGTAAATTTCAGCAGTGGGCCACCGCCGGTTTCTTTTATAACCTTTGGCGCCGCGGCCTGGCTGAATATGATGAGATGGCGGGAATTGCATGGCTTTGGGAGGCGGCCGATGGGTCGAATATTGAAGCACCACTCGCGAAAGAGTCTGTCGGCCCCAACCCGACGGATCGGGGGAAAAAATGGGACAAAGCGAAATCTACTCGTCGACGAATATGGCGTCCCCTTATCGCTCGTCGTGACCGGAGCCAACCGGCATGACAGCGTATCGCTGGATCCGTTATTGAAAGCACGCATTATGGAGCCGACGGAAGAAACCACACCCCAAAATCTATGTCTTGACGCTGCGTATGTGGGGAAAGAAGATGTTGTAAAAGCAAACGGCTTCATCCCGCATATCCGGTCAAGGGGAGAGGAAAAGAAGTTGATCGAGCGGGAGCCGACTTTCAAGGCCCGCAGATGGGTGGTTGAGCTCTCCCATTCCTGGTTTAACAGATTTCGCAAGCTGATTCCGAGATACGAGAAGACAGACCTCTCGTACAATGCACTGAACGCCTTGGCTGCCGCTATGATTGTGTTGAACAAAGTCATATTTATTTATAGATAAGCACTTAATATCCAGTATATCGTTAAGTAAAAAAATGCAGATACATGAAAATAAAAGTTGAGTTTCCCCCAACACAGTCCCATCTTCAATCTTTCTCATTTTCGTCAATAACAGATTCGGGCTCCTTTTTGACAAGCATAATGGAACAGGGCATTTTTCTGACCAGCTCCTCGTTGCTCCTTCCAAAAAGAAAATGTTCGAATCTTCCCTCCTCATGGGCAAGAAGAATAAGCAGATCTATGTTTTCATTTTCGATGGTTTTCAAAATTTCAGATGTAGGTTCGCCTTCACGGACAATCTCTTTAATTACCATTCCCTGAGTTTTTTCAGATTCGATAATAGCAAGTAATTTCTCTTTTGAGGTGACAAGGCTTTTCTCATACTCAAGGGAAAGTTCTCTAGTGCCCAGCCCCCACCCTTTTAGTCCGACATAATTATGCACGGGATGGATAACAAAAAGTTCGGCGTTATATTTTCTTGCGAGACTTATGCCCTGTTGGATCGCTTTTCTGCAGGTCTGAATCATTCTGACAACAACCAAAATACGTTTTACGCTCATCATTAACCTCCTCATCAAATTAATTTTTGCACTATATAAGCCATTTAGAACCAAAACAGACTGAATTTGTGGTAATCAGAAACAAACAATCAAAGACAAAGCGGATTAAGAAAGAAACATGACAAAACAATGTTATAAAGAAATATCACAAAAGACACCACCTTCGTTATCTATCCGAAAGGGCAAGAGGCGGGCAGCATGAAACAATATCAACAGGATGTCAGTTGAACTATAAAAATTCGTTATCCCTTTCGGATATCAATTTGAAAGAATCAACCAAGGAAAGCCTCCTGACGCAGTCTCGACAAAATCTCCGCCGTACTGACTAAGACAAAATATCTTTGCCGCCATCATAAGCAGTACCCAGGCTTCCTTTTGAATGTTTGTAAATCTTTCCCAATCATCATGGGAAACTCCTCAACGATTTGCTCACTTTTGAAATACTGAAAACGAAAGGACATCTCCTGTTCGCATTAGTCTGGAATTTATTATTAGCATTTAAAGAATGAGAGGCGAATCTTGGTCAATTGTCGTAAGACCAACCAGAAACGAAAAAAATAAGTTTCACATAAAAATCCTTCCCATTTACAATTCCTTTTTCTCCCCGTTGAGTTGATAGTGAATTTTCCTGCTAAAATTATACTTTAGAATGAACAAAGATTTAATGTCAAACTGAAATCCAGCATAAGAGAAGAGAAACATGGAAACGGGGCAAAAAGACCAAATGCTCTCAAAGGGCACAGCCTTCCCTACGTAAAACAACATGCGGGAACAATCCTGACAATCGGCAAATTGTCAGGATATGGCAGACCAAAAAGACAAAACTCAATCAAAGGGCATTTTTTTCGATAAATTCCTTGATTTGTTTGACATCCGCGTCAAGTACCCGGCAACGGCTTTCTTTTTTATCCAGATCACGGAAACTCTCCGGAATTTCCGGTGGATGGCCGATTGCTTCTTCCACGGCACCAGAGAATTTTGCGGGATGCGCCGTCGCCAGACACACCATCGGGGTAGGGGAATCCAGCTTTCTGAGGGCTGCGTCAACTCCAACTGCGGTATGTGGATCCAGCACATAACCATTCTCTTTGTAAAAAGATCGTATCCTGGAAATCGTTTGATCCTGGCTGACACTTTCGGAGAGAAAGGCTGTTCTGATCCGCTCCTGTTCCACTGCAGAAAAATGGAGCTTCCCGGTTTTGCCGAATTCCAACATCGCATCTCTGGTACGGGCAGCATTTTCATCATAAAGGAAATACAGATAGCGCTCAAAATTACTTGCAACCTGAATGTCCATCGAAGGGCTCGATGTCTGCACTACTTTACCAAGTGAATAATCTCCTTTTAAGACAAAACGGGTGAGCAAGTCGTTTTCGTTGGTAGCAAGAACCAGGTTGCGAATCTGGTCGGGTAGCAATTTACGAGCAACAAAACCGGCAAATATGTCACCAAAGTTGCCGGTGGGGACGGAAAAATCGACCATTCCCCCATTTTCGGTCAATTTAAGGGCTGCATAGACATAGTAAACCACTTGAGCAAGAATCCTAGCCCAGTTAATGGAATTAACCGCGCCCAAATGATACTGCTGCTTGAAAGCAATATTGTTGAACAGATTCTTGACAATCGCCTGTCCATCATCAAACGTACCTCGAATGGCGATATTAAAAACATTTGCGTCGGTAACTGTGGTCATCTGCAGTTCCTGTACGGCGCTGACCCGTTTATACGGATGGATAATAAAAATATTTATCCGCTCCTTACCCCGAACTCCATAGATGGCTGCACTGCCAGTATCTCCCGAGGTTGCGCCGAGAATGTTCATTTTCTCACCACTTTCCTGCAAGAGATATTCAAAAACATTACCGAGAAACTGGAGTGCAACATCTTTAAAGGCAAGGGTCGGTCCATGAAACAGTTCCAGAATATATACTTTGTCCTTTTGAACCAAGGGGGTTATTTCGGGGTGGTTGAACGTGCTGTATGATCTTTCAATAAGCTGCTGGAGATCTTTAGCAGGGATATCGTCAACAAACAGAGAAAAAACAGCATGGGCAAGCTCTGTATAACTCATGCGTCTCCAGGATGAAACCGTTGTTGAATCGATGAGGGGCATAATCTGTGGCAGCAGCAACCCTCCATCGGTAGCCAAACCCATCATAACGGCCTGTTTAAATGAAATAGGGTCGATACCACCCCGAGTACTGATGTATTTCATAATGTTCACCTTATATCTTTATGACTGCACTGCTCTTTTGTCAGGACACTTTCTTTATTTTCAGTTTATATTTGGCAAAAAAGGTTCTAGTCATGAACAACAGATTGCTCCTCAACCGCTGATAATCAAATTTCCTCCACGGCAACACGCGGAGCGTCATGCCACAAACCTTCGAGGTCGTAAAACTGTCGATCATCCGTATAAAAAACGTGCACAACGACATCCCCGTAGTCAAGTAAAACCCAATGCCCCTCCTGCAATCCCTCTGTTGAACCTTCTTGTAATTTCTTTGAACGTAGTTCACTATCTACTGCCTCGGCCAGGCCTTGGACATGGCGGGTCGACCTGCCGCTCATAATAATAAAATAATCCGTGAAGGTGGAAAGTTCGCGTACGTCAAGAATAATGAGATCCTCGGCCTTTTTATCAAGAGCAGTCCGACTGATGAGACGTGCTATTTCAAGGCTTGATTTTTCTATATATTTTTTACGAATTTTTTTCATATTTTCTCCAAAAAAGAAACCAGCTCATGGTGCCACAATTCAGGTTGATCCAGATAACAGGGATGCGGTGCTCCGTCAATGACAAAAAAAGTTGAGGAGGCAATCTTTTCATGCAGCAGCCGGCCGTGATCAATGGACGATACGCTATCCGCACCACCCCAAATAATAAAAGAAGGAACACCAATCTCACTTAGTCGTTCCCTGTTTTCCTGCACCCCTACCGCACCAACGAGCACCAAACCGCTTATAAGCTTGGGGTAATCAAGACAGAATTCAAGCGCAATCCGGCCTCCCATAGATGGACCAACAAGGACAATTTTTTCAAGATTCAATTTATCGAAAAACGCAGCCAAAATATCAATTGTTTTGCCTGAGCAGGCTGGAGACGCCCCAAAACCAGGCAGCAGATCCAGAGCTATCACTCTCCTCCCTGTTTCGGCCAACACTTTCAGGGTCCCCAACTCCTGCCAGGTCTGAGCGCGAAATTTCATTCCGTGCAGTAAAACAACAACCCGCCCCCCGGACGGACCGGCTTCTAAATAATGTATTTCACACCCATTGGCCATTATACTACGCTCTATGCTATCAACCACTTGCCCCCCATGCTTCTGCTGACAAAAACTTCGGAACATTTTCCCTTTTCACGCTAACAACTTTAATGACCGATTACAACATTCATCTGATTGACTTCTGAGGCATCTGGAGTATAATCTCGCACCTGATTGAAAAAATATTAAACAAACAGGCTTTCCTGAGGATTACTGTTGATGAATAAATCGCTTCGCTGGAAATATCTCATACTTTTTGCCGTTCTCCTTTTTTCCGGCTTGACCCTGTTGCCCACTTTTTATGGCAATATGCCGGGCTGGTGGAAAAAATACATTGCTAAGGAGGGACTCCGTCTCGGATTGGATCTGCAGGGCGGTATGCATCTCGTCCTAAAAGTTGACCTCGATAAAGCGATAGAAAACTCGTTGGATTTTGCCGCGCAGGACTTGAAAAGCAATCTGAAAGAACAACACATTTCCATGGTTCAGATGACTTCCGATGATGCCAAAAAGGTCATTTTTACCGTGCCTAACACAGATTCCGTTGATAAAGTAAAAAAACTGGTGGAAGAAGACTTCCCCAATCTCGACATCCAGATTCAATCAGAGGCAGGAAGCTTCCCCAGGCTTACCCTGACTTTGAAACGGGATCAAATCGACTTTATTAATAAAAATGCAGTTAATCAGTCTCTTGAGATCATCCGCAATCGTATTGATCAGTTTGGTGTCGCCGAGCCGGTTATAGTTCGCCAGGGAACCGACGAAATCATCGTTCAGCTGCCCGGCGTCAAGGACCCGAAACGTGCCTTAAGCCTGATCGGCCAAACCGCCCAGCTTGAGTTCAAAATAGTTGATGACAGTGGGATCAATCTCCCTGCCCTGATAAGTCAGGCCATCACCTCAGGTCAATGGAAAGAAGGCGAAAGCCGTGAAAAACTCAACATGGCAATAAAACGCTTTCTTCCCAATGATACACAGGTTTATTTTGAAAAGGATAAGGATAAACAGACAGGCAAGGAGAAGAAAACACCGCTTCTGCTTTACAATCAAGTACTGATGACTGGCGAGATGGTCAAAAACGCCCAGGTAAGAGTGGGCGGGAATTTTAACGAGCCATATGTCAGTTTGGATCTCACAGGACGCGGAGGCAAGGTATTTGGCCAGATTACTTCTAAAAACGTTAACAAACGACTGGCAATCGTTCTCGATGACGTGGTTCGGTCCGCTCCGGTGATCAGAGAAAAAATTCTCGGCGGCAGCGCCCAGATCTCCGGCAGTTTTACCTATGAAGAGGCTACCGACCTTGCTATCATCCTCAGAGTTGGTGCACTTCCCGCCCCTGTTTCAATCGTTCAGAATCTGACTATCGGAGCATCTCTCGGACACGACTCGATCAGTAAGGGTATTTCATCCGGTCTTTTGGGAACCGCTCTCGTTATTCTTTTCATGATGATTTATTACCGTCTGTCTGGTGTTATTGCCAACTTAGCTCTCATTTTAAACGTTATCTTTCTTTTCAGCGGTCTCGCCGCTCTGCAGGCAACGCTTACCCTGCCCGGTATTGCCGGTATTATCCTCTCCATCGGTATGGCTGTGGATTCGAACATTGTAATTTTTGAAAGAATGCGTGAAGAATTCGACCTTGGAAAATCAATACATTCCGGAGTTGAGGCAGGATTTGATAAGGCATTCTGGACAATTGTCGACTCACATGTAACCACTCTGATCACCGCGTTTGCCCTCTTTCTTTTCGGCACAGGCCCGATCAAAGGCTTCGCCGTAACTCTTTCTCTCGGTGTATCAATCAACCTCTTTACCACTTTATTTTGTACGAAGATGGTTTATGATACCATGTACTATAAACGGATGCTCCGTCCTCTTAAATTTCTTCACCTCATTAAAAAACCAAATCTCGATTATATGAGACTGCGTAAAATCACTTTCGCCCTTTCCGGAATCATGATGCTGGTCGGAATGTTTTCATTTTTTCAGCTCATTCGAGGACAGGGGAATATCGGTGTCGATTTTGCTGGAGGTTCACTGTTACAATACCAATCATCTCAGCCCTATGAACTGGAAAAAGTACGTAAAATCTTTGCCGCCAGTGACTTATCCGGTGTGGATCTGCAACCTGTGACGAGTGAAAACCGCTTAATCGTGAAAATAAAGAAATCTGAGCAGATCGTCGGTAAGGATGCTGACAGGATTACCGCTTTCCTGCAGGAGAAGATGCCGGAATATAATTTTACCCTTGAAAGCCAATCGGAAATTGGTGCTTCGGTTAGTGACACTCTAAAAGAAAAAGCGTTACAGGCGATCCTTATTTCTCTAGCAGGAGTTGTTGTTTATATCGCGTTGCGGTTTGATTACCGTTTCGGCATGGCTGCGGCAATTGCCACTTTTCATGACGTAGTGCTTGTTCTGGGGGTCTGCTGGTTGCTTAATTTGGAAATCACCCTGCTTATTGTTACCGCGCTGTTAACATTGGCCGGTTATTCATTGAATGATACCGTCATCGTTTTTGATCGGGTCAGAGAGAACATGCGGAAACACAACGATAATAATGATATAGCAGGTATTATCAATAATAGTGTCAATGAAGTTATGAGCCGTACCATCGCCACATCATTAACAACGGTTATGGCTCTGCTGCCGCTTTACTTTCTCGGTGGCACTGTCCTTCATGATTTTTCTTTTGCTCTGCTGATAGGTATTATTGTGGGTACTTACTCCTCAATCTTTGTTGCCAGCCCATTGCTGATTCTCTGGCAGCGACGCTCAGCTTGAGTTTTCTGGAGGGCCTATTATGCATGAACCAGAGATCCAGCTACCGGATCATATTCATCAACTGGCTGATGGGGAAACATTCACGTTTTCTTGCCATCCAGGGGTTCGATGTTTCACCGAATGCTGTCGTGAACTGGAACTCGCTCTATCACCTTATGATGTTCTACGTCTTAGCAGGGAACTCGGCATTTCAGACCAACAGTTTCTTGACGATTACACAATTATAGAGTGTGAGGGAACGGATACCTTTCCACGCGTCTATCTCGGTATGGTTGATGATGGGAGAGCAAGTTGTCCTTTTATAACCGACAAAGGATGCCGGGTTTACGAGGGGCGACCTGCACCCTGCCGGACCTACCCCCTTGGTCGCGGAGCCTGGAGGGATGGAAACGGTCATCCTCAGACTTTTTATGTTCTGCAACATGAAGAGCATTGTAAGGGTTTTGCAGAGCACGACCAGCAGACAGTAAAAGAGTGGATTGCCGGACAAGGGTTGAGCGAATACTATAAGGCAAATGATATGCTCATACCTCTTTTGCAGCATGAAATGCTGAAAAAGGGATACAGGCCAACCTTTGACCAGCAACAACTTTATCTGACAACACTTTACAATCTTGAAAATTTCAGAAACAATAGTTGTAATTCAGAGGCCCTGACGGATCTGGAATTATTGCAGAAGGCCGTCACCCTGCTTATACGAGAATTTTTTGGTTAACGGAGTACAGATCCATGAATAAACAGGTAAAAGCCATTGTATTGACCGGCTTTGGAACCAACTGCGAGACTGAAATGGCTCATGCCTGTAAATTGGGCGGAGCTGATCAGGTAGATATTGTTCATATCAGTGAGTTGATCCATGGTGAATACTCTCTGGATAATTATCATTTCCTCAACCTGCCAGGCGGTTTTCTGGATGGCGACGATCTCGGCGCAGGACAGGCGGGTGCACACCGGATGAAATATGCAGTTGTCAAGAAAAATGGTGAAAAACTCCAGGATCAGCTTCACCGTTTTATTGACGCAGGTAAACTCATTCTAGGAGTGTGTAATGGCTTTCAACTCATGGTCAAAATGGGACTGTTGCCGGCTTTTGACAACCGGCATGATGATAGACAGGTGAGTCTTACCTATAATGATTCAAGTCGCTTTGAAGACCGTTGGGTCTCTCTTGCTGTTGCCACTGATTCTCCCTGTGTTTTCACCACTGGACTGACAAATCTCTACTTTCCCGTTCGTCATGGTGAGGGAAAGTTTGTCACAAAAGACAATGCCGTCATGCAACGTCTAAAGGATGAAAAACTTGTTGTTTTGCGTTACACGAACCAGCAGACAGGTATACCGACCATGGAGTACCCGGCTAATCCCAACGGATCTCCTGATGCTATTGCGGGGATATGCGACCCGACAGGCAGACTGTTCGGTTTGATGCCGCACCCCGAAGCCTTTCACCATCGGACCAACCACCCGCGCTGGACAAGAGAAGAACTGCCGGAGGAAGGACAGGGAGTGGCGCTTTTCAGAAACGGTATACATTTTATCCGCAATAATATTCTTTAACTCCATTGCGGATAAAACCGCCTTCCTATCAATTTAGCCTGGCTTGGAAAACCGAACTATCGGCAGCGTAGCCTGCACTTTTTTGAGCTACACCGGAACTATCTATCGACCCGACCCGGATATTTTATGGAAACACAGGTTATTGAACCTGCCCCACCAGGGAAAAGACTGCTGGGTTTTCTTCTTGAGATACGCAAAACCATCCTCACTTTAGGTTGCGCTATCGGGTTGGGAACCTTAGGCTTTTACTTCCTCTCTCCGGCAATTTTCGCCACACTGCAGGCTCACCTCAACCAGAAACTGGCTTTTTTTACTGTGGCAGAGCCTTTTATCGCCCATGTCAAATTGGCGCTGTTCGTTACCCTTTTATTACTTATGCCATGGATCGTTTTCTGTTTCTGGCGAGCCCTGGCAAAGCCTTTTGCCCTTTCAAAAAAAGCTTTGACTGCTTTTGTATTTTTTACTTGCCTTCTCTTTTACATCGGCACATTTTTTTGTTACTTCGTTACCCTTCCCTTTGGGGTTAAATTTTTGCTCGGCTTTGAGTCAGAACAGCTTAAATCGGTTATATCTGTTGGGAAGTTTGTTTCATTCGTCACCATTTTTGTTTTGGCCTTCGGACTTATCTTCGAGTTACCTATTTTTATGATTTTTTTTGCCCGCGTCGGCATCTGTCCCCGTTCTGCCTTTGAAAAAAACCGACGCTATGCAATACTCATTATCAGCATTGTCGCCGCATTACTCACTCCAACACCAGATGTTGTAAACATGCTTCTGATGGGCGCACCACTTTACATGCTTTATGAAATGGGAATTATCGTCCTGAAAATAATGAAAATAAAGTAACATCAGTTGAAAAATGATCCTCATTTAGCACGTATCCAAATGAACCGCATCCAACTTAAACAGAGGACATTGGCAGAAAGAAGGGACGCAATCCTAAAATTCTTCCAAAAGAAAACCATTTAGCTGCAGGAGTGCAGCGGTAACTCCAAACCTTGGCGTCATCCCACACGATGGACTGCGGGATTTAAGCAATGCTGATGTAATTTGCTGTGTACGGGCTATCTCCAGAACCTGCTCAGCTCCAAGAAGAAATTGCCTCGTTACATCCTGCCCATCTCGGGTGATAACCTTAGCCCTGCCAGCCAACACATCAAAGCCATCCCCACCGACAAGATCAGCTGCTGTGCGAGGTGTCGATAGGCCGCCAAGCTGCTCTGGACAGATGGGTATCCAGAAGGAATTCCCTACTTTAACTTGACAACTGTCACATGGCTTTCGTTTCCCATCATATCTTGTCTGTAAGCCCATTAGACAGGAGCTTACCAGATAAATCCTCGGTGATTCGTGCAAAATTGTCTTTTCCTTTTTCAGGCTTTGGTTTACCATCATTATTTAATATTCAATCAAGTTTGCAACATTAAGAAAAAATTATGGACCCGGCAAAAACTTTCAAACAATTAAACAACAGGGAATTACGTACGTTGATTCTGATAGGTATATTATCCCTATGTTGTGTAATCGTCTGGCTTTTTCTTTCACCAAAGGGGATTCTGGCCTACTACAACTTGAAAAAACAACTTATTGTAGTATCGAATGAAAATGAGCAGCTTAAACAGGAAAACCGTCAGCTGCAGGAAAAAATAGAAAAAATACAAAAAGATCCCGCCTTCCTCGAACAGGTTGCCCGAAAAGAATACGATCTGCTAAAAAAAGACGAAATTCTTTTCAAATTCAAATAAATGCTCATCCGGATTTGTCTTTTCCTCCCATATAACAGCAGATTATCCTTCTTTAAAGATACCGAAAATTAAAATCTCTTCTTATTAAGAAAGAGAAAAAAATTTACTGCAATGACTTACTATGCGATCATTAGAAAATTTCTGCTAAGATAATTTTATACCAAAACTGAATTGCGATTAAGATTAGATAGATTCCACTTTTATTCCACAAAATTTATTACAGGTATTTTTTCAAAAAAATTATCAAAAAATGTGCGAGTCCAATATTTTCTTACAGTCGTATCTCTTCCTTAAATCTTCAATAAAAAAGGAAGAAATTATTCATTGTCCCCATTAATCATTTGAATATCTCATGGACAAAAAAAGTTATTTCTTAGGAATATCAAATGCAGATTCCTGCACGACTCATCGGCCAGAAGACATTGACACATTGGACGATATCGTCATAAAGATGAGTCTTCAGCACGTAATTATCAATGTAAACAAAGCGACCTGCGACTTCCTCGGTCTTCCAGCAGAGCACATAATCGGGAGCACCTGCTGTCAAATTTTTCATGGAACTGATATTCCTCCCGCGGACTGTCCCCTTAACATACTCAGACAACTGCCTTCGCCACAGTCTGTCAGTGTAAATTTAAACCTCCGTGACAGAGTTTTCAGGGTAACCGGTACTCCGATTTTCGACAGCAAGGGCAACATTATAAGCGCATCTTGTGCTGCCAAAGATATGAGCCTGAATAAAAGGGCAGGGTCTGAAATTGAAAGGATTAACCGTGCGCTTATAACTCTCAGTGAATGCAATAAAATTCTTTCCCAGGCGTCAACCGAAAAAGAAATGTTACAAAACATCTGCCGAGTCATTGTGGAAGAGGGTGGCTATCAATTGGCTTGGATTGGTTTCGCTCATGACGATACTGAAAAAACAGTGTTTCCGGTTGCCCGCTGGGGTTAT
Source organism: Desulfobulbaceae bacterium (assembly GCA_003249165.1). GTDB lineage: Bacteria > Desulfobacterota > Desulfobulbia > Desulfobulbales > SURF-16 > SURF-16. The sequence continues at coordinate 12,057 of QKJV01000369.1, forward strand.
GCTGATAATTATCTCGACTGTGTAAAAATAGCCTGGGCAGACAACAACTACGATCAAGGACCAACGGGTACCGCCATTCGTACAAGCCAACCTGTAATCTGCCGCAACCTTACAACAGATCCCAAATTTATTCCCTGGCAAACAGAAGCTAAAAAACGAGGCTATACATCATCCATATCACTCCCGTTAACACTGGACGGGAAAACCAGCGGAGCCTTAAACATCTATGCGACGGAGATATATTCATTCAAAGACCAGGAACTCGGTTTGTTGCAGGGGCTTGCCTCCCAGATCAGCTATGGGATTATCACCAGAAGACTCGAACAGGAAAGAAAAAAAGCAGCTTCAGAACTGGCTAAAAATTTTCAGGTTATTAATCAAATTAAAGAAGCAGTCATTACCACTGACCTGTCTGGCATCATCACCTCCTGGAACAATGGAGCCAGCGAACTGTTTGGATATTCCCCCAACGAGGCTATGGGAGAAAATATATCAGCATTGCTGTTGTTAAAAAAATCAGACCCGATACATGAAGAATACATTAATAGTCCTCCAGCCATGCGGGTTCAATGGGAAGCTCCTGTTCTTCATAAATTAGGCAACCCTTTTCATGCACTGTTGTCCGCATCCATACTCCTCAATCACAAAAATGAAAAAGAAGGGACCATTTTTACTGTTACCGATATTTCTGACAGAAAAGCGGCAGAAATTAAACTTCAGGAAAGCGAGGAACGGTATCGTCTTCTTATAGAAAATACCAGTGACTGGATATGGGAGGTGGATGAGAAGGGAAATTTTACCTATACCAGCCATAAAGTCAAAGAACTTCTTGGCTACGATCCTGAGGAGCTTATCGGAACCAGTGCTTTTAATCTCATGTACGAAGAAAAGGAAGCAATAAGGGTTGCTGATGTTTATGATGAAATTCTTGTTTCCGGCGAACCTTTTACATTCAAAGAAAATATCAACAGGCACCGGGATGGGCATATCGTCGTTTTAGAGAGCTGTGGTGTCCCTATTTTCGATGCATTTGGCAAATTTCGCGGCTACCGGGGTGTTGACCGCGACATTACGGCAAGAAAGGAAATTGAAAAAAACAGGGAAAACCAAGCTATAATATGGGCTCTGGGATCTGATATCGGACAAGCCGTCACCACCGAAAAGAAACTGCATGACATGCTTAAAAATTGTTGCGAGTCCTTTATCAAAAGACTCAATGTCGGTTTTGCCCGCATATGGCTCTACCAGCCTCTGCAAAAAATGCTCATATTGGAAGGCAGTGCAGGAATTCATGACGATAATAATGAAGTGCACGATCGACTTCACATTGAAAGCCAACATAAGATCTCCCAAATAGCCGCAACACGAATGCCACATTTGACCAATCAGGTTACTGGATATCCTGAAATAGAAGATCGGGAATGGTTGCAAAAAAACAATATCATAGCGTTCGCCGGTCATCCGCTTCTGGTCGGAGAAAAACTGATCGGTGTTATGGCGATCTTCTCCTGCAGTCCTCTTACCGATTTTATCTTAAAAACTTTCGGTTCAGTGGCAGACAAAATTGCCATAGGTATTGGTAATAAACTTGCCGAACAGGAAAAAAATGCTCTACAGATGCAAGTCCGCCAAATGCAGAAATTGCAGGCAATTGGAACTCTTGCCGGTGGCATTGCCCATGATTTCAACAATATCCTCACGGCAATTCTGGGATTCAGCGATCTGCTCAAAAGCCTAGTGAAAAATGACCCGGATTCTCTGGAATGTATCGAACAAGTACTCCAGGCTGGCAACCGGGCAAAAAACCTGGTTAAGCAGATTCTCACATTCAGCCGGCGTACCGAACAAACACGACATTCTCTCCAGCCCCATCTTGTCGTCAAAGAGGCTGTTAAACTACTTATTGCCTCCATCCCTTCCAACATCCAGATACGACAATATATCGACCCGGGATGTGGAAACATCATGGCAGATCCGACAGAGTTGCATCAAATTATCATGAATCTCTGTACAAATGCCTATCAGGCCATGCAGGGAAACGGTGGGATACTGAAGATTCATCTTAAGCAGATTCCAGTTGGCCAGGATTTGACAAGACTCAATCCCAGATTATATAGAGGCCTTTATATTCGTCTCCGAGTGCAGGATACAGGATGTGGGATGGACAGGATGACATTAGAAAGAATATTTGAACCCTATTACACGACAAAACAACTTGGCGAGGGTACAGGTCTTGGACTGGCATTGGTGCATGGTATTGTCGAGGGACTTGGTGGTGCTATCGTTGTTGAAAGCACTCCTGGACAAGGAAGCACTTTTGATGTCTATCTACCTCTCTTAAAAGCAACAGAATCAGAGACACTGATGCAAGAGGAAGAACTAATCTCCGGGGGAAACGAACGCATCCTTTTTGTTGATGACGAGTCGGCAATAGTCTCCTTTAATCAACGTCAACTCCACAATCTCGGCTATAACATAACAGCAACGACCAGCAGCAGGGATGCTCTTAATCTGTTTTCCTCATCTCCCCAAAGTTTTGACCTTGTCATAACAGATCAGATGATGCCAGGACTGACAGGAACCGAATTATCAAAAAAATTGCTCACTATCCGTTCGGATATTCCAATCATCCTTGTTACAGGTTTCAGTCAGGACATCATACCTGATCAGGCAAAAAATTTAGGGATTAAAGAATTTGCCATGAAACCGATCCTTATCAATGAACTGGCGCCACTGATCAGAAAGGCTCTCAAAAAGAACTAGAAATCCGCCAAGTTGCTTTTATCAATATCCATTTGCATCATAATAAAAATACTCAATTCGGTGGATACGAACAGGACCCAATAGTATATTCCATTACCGGCCGGTCATATTGATCCACCACGATCCTGCCATACGGGTCCAACTTGTAGCGTTCCCAGCGGCACAATCCCGGAGGGACATAGGGCGGATACGTATAAACCGGAGAAGGAGGATTTACATAAACAACAGGACGTGGAGGCGGCGGAGGCTGCATTGTAGCTGCCGTAATTGCTGTCCCAAGGAGAATTGCCCCCAGACCCCACAATAAAATATCATCGCCATGAAAACCATGACCATGATGATGTGAATAATGATGTGAATAATGCGGCGTCTCACGCCAGCACATTCCCATCGAAGGAGTAAACGTAAGCATAGTCAGGCTGCACATAAAAACAAAAGCTGTTTTCTTTAACATTTTTCTTTCTCCTTCTGATGCATAAAAAGGGTTAAGATTACTTTTCTTTAGAGTTCATGCACCACAATGCGTGCTGCTTTCCCTATTTGCCTTGCATCTTCCATAACCTGACGATGATGGGTAAACACTATCACCTGCGTTTTCTCAGCCAGTTCAGCGAGAACTTCCAAAGTAACCCTTACCCTCTCATCATCAAAGTTAATAAGAATATCATCTACAATAAAAGGCATGGCTTCTCCACTCCGCATATGCCATTCAAGAGAGGCTAGCCTGAGTGAGAGATAAAGTTGATCCCGCGTGCCGGAACTCATGCCTTGTACGGGAATTCCTGCTCCATCAGCAATACGTTGACCGACGAGAATCGGGCGACCGTTATCATCAACATCGGCCCGCAATCCTGAAAAAGATCCGAGAGTCAGCTCACGGAAACATTTCCCCGCCAGATCGAGAATGGGATCCTGGTGCTGTTCCCGGTATCTCTCAATTCCCCCTTCAAGTATTTTTGCTGCAAGCTTCACCCTGACATAACGATCTGCAAGTCTTCTGACGCGAGCCAACAACCGTTCGGATTTTTCAGCCGCTTCGGAACCGGCCGAGCTTCCGTCCATTTTCGACAATTCATTTTTTTCACGCCCAATCACTTCAAAAAGATTGTCAATCGCCGGACTCAATTCTTCCGTAACTTCAGAGGTTAATGAATCAATTTTTCGTTGTAAATCAACGACATCAACTCCACAAGCTTCTTGGACCATATCTTCCAGTTTACGGCCAGCGGCGATTTCGGCCAGAGTTGCTTCGACATCTATCAGCATCTCCTTAATTTTCCTTGCCTCGGCGGAACGGGTAATGGCAAGGTCCAGGCTTTCGCCATCATGACAACCGGCAAGCCGCATATACTGAGCCATTTCATTGTTCAGGTTCTGCAGGCTCTCTCCAGCGTGAAGCATCTCTTTCTCAAAGTTCACTCTATCTTCTCTGTATTTCACCAGCAGAGCTTTATCTTCATTCGCCTTACCCAAACTTGCCTGCAAACGGATTACAGCTTCTGTGAGAGTCATACCAAGAAGGTCGGGAGCAACCTGCCGGAGAAGAACGCGCACCTCAGTTTCATAACCTAAGGCATCCCTCTCAATGCCATCAATCCTTTTGCGATAGCCTTCGACTTCTCTCAGTTTTGTGAAACAGTTTTGCAGTTCATCAAGTTTTATAACAGCATCAGCGGGAGCAACAATATCAGTATCCATCCCGAGCCCCTGAACGGCTCTCAACCACTTAACTTGCCAGTCCTCCAAAGATTTTTGTGCCAAGCCGAGTTCAAAAACGTTTTTTTCAAGAGCAAGTTTTAAACCCTCTTTTCTTTCGACAAATTTTACTCTTTCCCGCTTAATTTCGTCATTCTTCTCCAACACTGTTTCACAGCAAGAAAGAACCGGTTCCAATTCATCACCGGCAAAATCTTTAGTTTTGTGCAACCACGCCAGCTCCTTGATCAACGAATTGCGCAGTTGCAATCTCAACTCCCTCTTCTCTTTAATCTCCAGTTCCTTTGCACTCAATTCGGTGATCTTGGAACGTATTACAGTGAACCCATTAAGCCAGGCAATCATCTCGTCAGGCGTCAACGGCATCACTCCACTCTCACGCCATACTTCACTCCACTCTCTGGCAAAATCCTTCTCCCGCAAAGCAAGCTCGTCATGCCACCTGGCTAGATCCAACTTTTTCGTCTCCAGACTTTCCTGTCTAGCCTTGACGGTTGCATATGCAGCGGCTCTGTCCGCCTCCTGTCGTAGGCGATCAGCCACATTGTCCGCCTTACGCAGATATTTTTCATACGCATCTGGCAAGTCAAGCTCCGGATCATATATGCCTCTTTCAAGTGTTACGTCCTTTCCGGATATCCATTGTTGACGAAGAAGATTCCATCCTTTATCACGTTTTTCTCTGGCGTTGAGCAGATCTTCCTCAATCGGGACCTTGCCGCCAAATTCAATTCTTTTTTTCTCAATAAGTGTTTGGCGCAATGCCTCATCATTTTCCAGAATTTCATCAGCAAGCCACCGCTGCCCATCATGAATTTCCTTGGCCGCTTCAGCAAATTTCTTAACTGTCTCATAAAGAGGTACCGGAAGGGTAAGCATATGAGAAAGCGGGCCTGACCATCTGCCAAGCACTTTAAGATCTGCTAAAACAGCTTTTTCCCGGGCAACAGTTTCTCGTAATCCGCTCTTGATATCTGCATCAAACGTCCCAGCACGACGTGAAAGCTTCACCATTTCCGCAAGGGACTCGGCATCTATTTCCTGCGGCAGATCCTTCAATATTTGGACAATTTTTTGTAATTCTCGTTCCCCGTTCTCAACATTTTTCCCGGCTTGGGAGATTCGCAATTCCAAGGCATGATGGGTAGTTATCAATTCCTGGATTGACTGTTTTCTGAGAAGCACCGGACGCATTGTTTCAGTTTTGTCCAGAGGCAAGTCGGGCCTCACACGTTTCAGCGATTCCGCAGCTTCCATACGATCTGCCGAACGCATACCAGCCAGGCGAATTTTGTCTTGCAATCCTTTACGGTATTCTCCCAAACGCTGATGCAAATCGATGATTTTTTCAGCATAATCGAGAAGGATTTTATTAATTTTCAGCGCATCCAGTTTTTCATCGAGCAGTTCCATACTACCTTGTGCTTTATGCAGTTGCAGCGTTGTCGAGCGTATCTGCTGCTCACATTCTCTCTTCTTTTCAGCAATATCCAACGGCAATGACCGAACTTCACCCAGCTCATGAAGCTGCCTCCGAAGTTCTTTTCTTTTGGCAAGCGAAGGGATAAGTAGTTTTAGCTGTTGAAAATGCTGAATGCGCTGCAGTATGTCGTCCCGTTTCTCCTGCAGCCGCTGTCTTTCCTGAACAGCGGCATCAAGCAGTCTGCGATGCTCCTGCCATTGTCTGAGTAAGAGCACCGTCTGTTTGACCATGCGCTGTTGTTCTTTGTATTCGCTGATGGCGGTATTCAATAATGGTTTTGTTCCTCGTGCTTTAAATAACTGATCCGACTCATTGTTCAAATCGTCAAGAATGGCACGAAGCGAGGATATCCCTGAACCTGCTGCAAAAAGAGCCTGCCCTACCTCACCTTTCTGGGCCAGGATATCCTCTCCCCCCTGAACAAGCATCGCATGATCTATTCCGTAAAGTGATTCAAACAATTCTTTATCGGCTTGAGGTAAAAAAGGGGAGAGCAGCATTTCATCCAGCGGATTACCTGTTGCATCAAGAAGATCAGCCTTTCTTCTCTTCCGACGCTGAAAAAAAATTTCACGTCCATCATCAGTTTGGAGACAACCCGCTACGAGCAGATTTTCATTCGGGTGTTGAAATCCATCGGAGGTTCTTTCGGGAAATCCGTAAAGCAGTGCTTTGAGGGCGCGCAAAGTGCTGCTTTTCCCCGCCTCATTTGCGCCATAAATAACATGGAGACAAGGGAGAAATTCGTGAAAATTAATGATCTTGTCTGTAAAAGGTCCGAAGGCCTTTAATTCAAGCCGTTTTATTCTCACCCACGTCCCCCATGTCGCAGTCGGGCAAGCAACAAATCCGTAACTTCACAGCGTAATGTTTCTATTTGTTCCTGAGAATCACCGAGAAAGGGATCATCGCCTTCAAAAAGTTCGCTGGGAATCTTGTTCTTGAGAGCAGCCAGTTCAGGAAGCAGAGATGTAACATCCTCATTTTGCAGCTGTAATTCGCTTAAAAAGGCGAACATTCCCGTAATCATTGGATCTCTTGCCATAGAGGAGGACAAATCTTTTTCACGTCGAGTCCGCAAGAGAACTTTTTCCAGCCAAACCTGCCCGGCTGCTACAGCGATTCCCCGCAATTCATCGACAAGGCGATCCGAGCGATTGACGAGATCATTGTGCACTGGACAAATACCGGTAAGAACAAGACGCAATCCCAATGTTCTGCCGGCCGCATTCTGGCGGGCTGCTTCAATCACACTTCGTACTCTGCCGTTTACCTCATCGACACTCCTGCACCCCGAAGAATCAACTTCACATATAGCCCATCGCAGCACATCGAATTCACGCTGTTCAACCGACGCCACCTGCCCATCTTCGACTGATACCAGGACAGCGCCTTTGCAACCTGTCTCCCGGATATGCCGCCCTTGAAGATTTCCCGGAAATATTATCCAAGGTTCCCGAGCTATGATTTCCTGCTGATGAATATGTCCCAAGGCCCAGTAGTCGTAGCCTTTACCCTGCAGATCAGCAAATGAACATGGTGCATAGAGTTCATGTCCCTCCCTGCCTGTCAAAGCAGTATGCAGTAGGCCGATATTGAAATAGCCAGGAAGACGAGAGGGATAAGCCGCGGCAAAATTGTCTCTTATATTCCTCGTCGGATAACTTCTCCCATGAACGGCCACAGAGAGAGAATCCATCCTGAAGGTTTCATAGTTTTCAGCAGAAAAGAGAACGACATTTTCCGGCAAAGGCATGTATTTCGTTGTTTGACTGGCAGCATCGTGATTCCCGGCAACAAGAAATACTTTGATGCCGGCTCGCTGTAATCGGCCCATACGGTCAACAAAAAAAAGGCCAGTATTGTAATCCTTCCAATCCCCGTCATACAGATCACCGGCAATGAGAAGAAAATCAATACGTTCCTCAATTGCACTCTCTATGAGGTTATCGAAGGCATTTCGTGAGGCGGCGCGAATCTCCTCAACAGGAGCATCAGGATATGCTTCGAGTCCTTTTAATGGGCTATCGAGATGAATATCGGCACAGTGAAGAAACTTGAACATCATATTCCAGCAGGTCACAACGACGTATCT